>NZ_KV794985.1:0-670 GCF_001808865.1 Streptococcus sp. HMSC061D10
TGTACTGACCCCAAAAAGTTAGACAATTAATTTATCCAAAGGATTTAGTTCTGTATTGTACAGGACTAAGTCCTTTTAGTTTTACCTTAATTCGTTTGTTGTTGTAGTAATCAATATAGTCTACAATAGCTTGTTCCAAGTGCTCAAGTGACTGAAACGTATTCTCATAACCATAAAACATTTCAGACTTAAGAATGCCAAAGAAGGATTCCATCATACCGTTATCTGGGCTATTTCCCTTACGTGACATAGATGGTTGGATTCCCTTATTCTTTAAAAAATGATGATAGAAATCGTGTTGGTATTGCCATCCTTGATCACTATGGAGAATTGTATTTTCGTAATGATTCTCTGTAAATGCTTGTTCTAGCATAGCTTTCATTTGTACTAAGTTCGGCGAAGTAGAAAGATTGTAGGAGATAATTTCACTGTTAAAGCCATCTAAAACTGGTGATAAATAAAGCTTTTGGCTGCTTGCTGGAATGGCAAATTCTGTCACATCTGTGTAGCACTTTTGCATTGGTTTGGTTGCTTCAAATTGACGTTGAATAAGGTTATCTGCTTTCTTGCCAACCTCTCCTTGGTATGAAGAATACTTCCGTTTACGGCGAATTCGAGCCGTTAAACCAAGTACTTTCATAAGACGCTGCACCTTCTTATGGTTCACTAC
>NZ_KV794986.1:0-367 GCF_001808865.1 Streptococcus sp. HMSC061D10
CCCCCTGTGAGATAAGGAAGTCGCTTAGCTTTAATCCGCCATAGCTCAGTTGGTAGTAGCGCATGACTGTTAATCATGATGTCGTAGGTTCGAGTCCTACTGGCGGAGTATGTAGACGTTCTAAGGAACGTTTTTTTATTTATCTTTCAGGGGTCATCTTGATCCTTTTTTTATTTAGCTCTTTATTAATATTTAATATCTTTTATAAGTTTGTTAGATTTGAATGTTTCATTTTAGGTATTTTTAATAGGTCTTATAAGTAATTCTTTAATAGATTTTGTGGTGTTGTAATCAATCTTCAGATAAGTTTTTTATTATAAAGTAGACTACCATATTCTGTACTGACCCCAAAAAGTTAGACAATTAA
>NZ_KV794987.1:0-31235 GCF_001808865.1 Streptococcus sp. HMSC061D10
CATTTCAATCAAGGATAGTAAAACTCTCGCTTTTTTCCATCTCATACATCCTCACAGAATGCAGGACTAGCTCACGGTACTTCCAAGAATTGACCAGGTATTCAATCACTTCAGCATCTTCAATTTCAAAGCCAAAGAGCAACAACAATCTGACCGTGTATTCGTTTTTCAAAATCGGTACACTATAAGTCACATCAACCCAATGCTCATACCCTAAATCTGTCTGCTCTACATTTGCTAGTTCAATATTTAAAATCTTCATTTTCATTCCTCCTACTTATCTATTCGTAGAAAAAATAAAAAAAGCAGTGAAAAAATCACTGTTTTTTCTACTTTCAGAGAAATAGCTTGGATTTTAAATCCAACCTTTTTGGGCCAAACAAAAAAACCGCAAGCGTGAGCCTGCGGTCTAGTGTACTATATTTTTGATTCTTTCTAGTAAATATAATTTATTCAACCGTACCCCATAGTGTGATACGGTTTCCTGCTTCGTCAGTTTGGCCGATCGCCATGTAGTTTCGGTTTCCAGATGCTCCGATAAAGCTGATCCAACGGTATCCATTAGCTGAACCTTTAGAGTCGTAATGGACGGTTTCGCCTGGATCATAAACTGCCACAATCTCACTTGTCAAATTCGGAGCACGTCGGACATTGATTTGAGCCTCACCGACTGTAAATGTTCCGTCTTCTTCCTCAAGGCTAATCTCGTCAGTTGTTGGCTCCGTTTCAACTTCTGAGACGTCATCCGTACCGTCCTCGTAAGGTGGCACGATATAACCCACGATTTCCCCAACCGTTCGCTCATGATAACGAGCAGGGCCACCCACGTCCAAAAAGTCCCAGTTTCCGTCAATGTTCTGCTCAATGGTCTTGACAGTCAATCCGTCACTATATTCAATAGTCAGACCAGTATGACCGTAGTTGACGCCACCAGAGATAAAACTCTTGACAAAGATCCAGCCAGCCTCAGGATAAGCAACATCATAGCGGACATCTACACCTTGACTTTCGGCCGAGGCAAGCAAGTCATAGGCATTGCCATAGAGGCGAATGTCGAAAAATTGACGCATGATATAACAAGGTAAGTCTGCGCACTGCGTACCATACGCACCGTCGTTATCCACACCCATTCCACTATTTGCTAAATTAAGAGCAAATTGTAATACTTCATTCTTACTTGACATACCTTACCCCTCCTTTGGTTTATCATAGTCTAGTGCTTGCTCACTGTCCGACAAGCCTGATGTTGTAGGATCAGAAACAACCCCAATCAATACAAGCAATGTAAGAGCTGTATTAGCTACATCATTGACGTTGTCAGGCAATTTAAAGCCTAGTTGTTGCGCTAGCAAGATTGCTGTAGCAACGATAGCGGCAAGAGTCGCCTTATTCTTAAAACGTAGTTTCCAGTTGATTTTCATGATTTCAGTTCCTCACTTCTAAAATATTGTATTTTTTATATAGGCTATCAATGTACCCATTGCCGCCTAATTCCTTATAGTTTTTGTGCATCTTGTGAATGATGTCAGACTCATGCACTGTTGTATAGCCACGCTGAATAGCAGAGGTCATATCACGCTCTAGTCTTAGATACATTGTGACTAAATGAGCCTCATCATGGACAATTAGCTTGTTGTTCACCTCGCTAATTTTCTTGTTGTTATCCTCTCCAACTTCTCTGATGTCATTGACAGATGTTTGAATGGCCCCTAACTCATCTTTCAGCTCATTAAATTGCTCCTTGTTTAAATTGGCTGATTTACTAGCTTTCATCCCAAACCATCCAGTAGCTACGACACCGAGTGTAGGAGCAAGATGTGCAATTAAATCCGATATAGTCAAGCGATCACCTCGCTTTTATTCTTTTGTAAGTTCTGCCAAGATTTCGTCGTCTTCAACCATGAGGGCGATTTGTTGCTTTACCTTAGCCTTTAGGACTTTAGGCACCTTAGAGAATGGGTAAGTCCCAGCTACTACGTTTACTGCGTATAATTTGATCATCATGTCTTTTCCTCTTTTCAATTCTTCTTTAAAATCACTGATTTTCAGTGGTATCAGTGATACTAGTTTCAGCAAGGTCTTCATCTGTCAACAACCCCTTTTCATTTAGTTTGAAAATCACGCTCATTAGAGTAACCTGAGCCATTTGTGACTGTGTTTTTTGGGTGGCCATTTGCGACTCCATTGCTGCGATAGTTTTGTTAGCTTTCTCAATCAAATTGTCATACTCGGCAATTTTCTCTCCAAGCGTGTTAAATTTTTCATTTTCAGCACGTTGTGGAAAATTCTCCTGATACAGAGCCTCCAGAGCCAACTCAAAGAGATCTGTGTTTGACAAGTTGATTTTATCAGCAGGTAAAAAAATAGGCACATTAGCACCGTCTGAATTTACTAATGTGATCTTGGTGGCGGACGCTGTTCCACTGGCGTCGTATTCCAGAGTTTTTGAGCCATATTCTAATTTCATGCTTTCTCCTTTATATTCTGAATGAAATGTTATCAAAGTTAAGCCACGTTGAGTCTACATTTGCTTTTACCACAACATTCCCATCTGGATGTATCCCTAAAATTGCTACTGTATAGCTGTTATTTAATGCCATCACATAGATTGATTGAGCAGGTCTGAACCCCTCAGGTAAAACGCCTATATTTGTATCAAGAGTAGTCCTACCTTGATGAGCAGTACCTTTGAGGAAGACCACGTTATCTGCTGATCTTGAATACTGAACGTTGTTGTACTCTTGGTGATGAGCCCATCCGTTTCGTAACGACAGTTCTTGCCACGGAGTCCCTTGAGGGATTTTAGGAATTTCAGGAATTTTAGGGATGTCGTCTTTGGTAGCGATCTCTTTCCATTGAGATGGAGCCCATCTACTGTTATTGTTGTAAGTCCTAAAGAAAAATCTATTAGTTGTTACCCCTGTAAAAAATTGCACGCCTTTCCAACTGTCAAGCCAATAGTTTTGAAATAGTCCCCAGTCATTACCAGTAGGGTTATCTGGGTACTTTCCACTCCTCCATCCAAACTCTGTCCCTTTCTTGTTCCAAACATCATCCCATTGAGCACTACCTCTACCTAGACCTCCATCATTATTAGTTAACCTATACTGCTGAATAGGCTGGTCATTAGCGTATATATCGCCCTTTACATCCAAAGCACCACGCTCTCTGATTTTGTTGACACCGACACCAGAGCGGTCATAAGAGAAAACCACGCTCTCTGTAGCTACGTTGACCATGAACTCAGTACGAGTGAATTTGTCCTCAAGAGTACCGATAACCACCCACGATTGATTAGCTAGATAGTTACCGGCTAGATTAGCCTGAGAATTGACTAGGTTTGAGATACTAGACCAGGTGCCAGTCGCTTGACCATTGTCAACTGCAAAGGCATTTGTGCCTAGCCTTGCAACTTTGAAAGTCAAGGTCATTGTGTTTTTTTTACGCCCTGCTACTGTCAAAGGTGCCACCTTAGCATTTCTTGTTACCGTAAGGGTGCTAGAGGTTGAGCCTGTTCTAGTAATATTGAAACTAAGAGCAGGAGCAAAATACTCAAGCACAGTCACAGAAACCTCTCTAGTATCAGACCAACGCCCTCGGCTATCCGAGACACTTGCTCTGATGGTGATAGGGCCGTTATAGTTCATGATGCCTAGACTTCCGCCATTGACATCTGTAGTCTGATTTTTGCCTACTATTTCTGCACGATAGCCAGTTATAGATGAACCGTAAGAACCAACTGCTCCATTAAATGCTACCTTGATGTTAGAAATGATTTGAATAAAGGTATTTGAGTTAGGGATAAGATTTTGAGCAGCGCCGTTTAAGTCAGACAAGGAAATTCCTGTAAATGTAGGCTTGACATTAGCTGGCACGCTGGCTGTAAATGTAATAGACTGTGTACCAGTCTTAGTATTACCTGAGTAAGTGTCTACATAAATAGTCCCTGTGCCACTTGCTGAGTCAGGAATATCATTAGCGAAATCAATAGGAATGCTCCACGTTATGGATGTGTCCACATTGCTTGCGATCGTCCCTGACTTGCCAGCCCATGAATAGCGAACAGTATGCTTATAGCTAGAACTTTGTCGTGAAATGTTGATAGTGATTGTGTTCCCAATAACTCCAGGACTAACGCTCACAGAGCTAGATCTTGGGATTGTTGTCAAAGTAAACGAGTTACCATCAATATTTAGAGCGCCAGGAGACCATCCACCACCCCCTGAAAAGCTGGCGGACAAATTAAATGTCTTAGTTCCGTCTGCATTATGGCCGACTGTTACAGTTCGGTCAATTAGCATAATTACCTGATTTTGGCTAAGCATAGACGGACGACCTGACCAGTTGATGGTCTGCCCATCAATAGTCACCGAAGCAGTACAGTTGTATTCTGCGAATGTATGAGCACCGTTTGTCAAAGCAAGCCTTACCCTTACTTGACTGCTATTGTCAGTGGTGTTTTGAGATACCTGGTCTACCCACAGTCTGAGATAATAGCTCCTATCATTATTTGACCAAAATTCAGCCATTACATACCTCCTACATATCTAATTACGTTCATATCTGGGTTAGTGTGATACTGTTCCTCCCTAAATCGTCCAATCTGGATTGTTTTAGAGAAAATACCATTCTCAATGTGGATGACACCTTGAGAAATGTACATAACCTCTACCCCTGCTGAATACATTGAAATCCGACCACTCGGGTTAAACATCAGACTAGAACTTCCATCATTCTTACCAATTACTAGGCCCTCATTTGATGAGCTCATGTAGGTATCAATGAAATTCCATCTATCAGATAATTCTCCGAGATTTTTAGCAATATTAGAGACACGCTGACTAGCTGAAATCAAATCTTTCTCAGCTTGTGCCCTCGCTGTCTCATTGGACTTGACAAAATCCTTATAGGCTTTCACCCAATTATCCAATGTGTCGGCACTAGCCTTAGCCTCAAGTTCGGCCTGAATAACTCCAGCTTTCTCATTTAGAGCGTTCAGTTGCTCTTGAGTCAATACTTGGTCAGCTTTTGAGTCAATATTTTTCTGGATATCTTCGGGTGCTTCAGAGAAATCTGTTGAAACCGTCCCTATTTCTATTTTAGGATAAGCGATCCAGACGGTTGCAGCGGTGAAAACGTGTATAATCAACTCGCTTGTAGCATTTGAGCTTTCTTTTCTTATCAATTCAATATCATAGAATTCCCAATCTGTGCTTATTGGAACTGATTGAAGACTTCCTCTATATCCAGGTCGAGCTTGAAAATTAGTATTATTGACAGTAGATTTTGCCCAAAAGCTAAAGCGAACAGACTTGTTGCGCATTTCGTCAATCGTTCCTGAGCGTGCATCTCCACCTATAGAAAATGTCGCCTTCTGGTTAGATTGTTTGCCGTTGAAGGTCGATACAATTTTAAGGGTGTTAGCTCCTTTAAATTTCTCATTTGTATCGATGCTCAAAGCAAGTTGTCCCTGTGTTTGATCTCGCCCGTCATATAAAAGGTAAGTTGAGTATCGTTCTCTTAGACTGCGTTTGAATAGTGAATTAAGAAATAGATTCCTACCCCCTACTTCAACATTATCAAATAGAGCCGTCCACTTGTACCTTGCAGGATCTTGACTATCTGCCTCTGTGAAATCAGTGTAAGTGCCTAAATAGCGCTTGTTAGTACTATCAGATGTACTAAACCCACTACGACCATCAGCAGAATTAGCCCATGCTCTGTGGAAATAAGGAGTACGACCATCAGCCCCTGGCTTACCAGGAATACCTTGAGGACCGTCTTTACCATTCAAGCCATCTGGTCCTCTCCATCTAGTCCAGCGATAGTCAGCAGGATTGACGCTGTCAGTTGAGTTGAAATCAACATAGACACCTATATAGGATTTATCTGCATTGGTTTGGCTAAAGCCACCACCTGAGATTGTGTCAGCATAGGCTATATGAGTGTACGAGGTTCTACCATCTGCCCCCTTAGTCCCAGGAATACCTTGGTCACCTTTTGGACCTTGTAAACCTTGGAGTCCTTGGAGCCCACGTTCCCCACGGTCGCCCTTTTCGCCTTTTTCTCCTCTGTCACCTTTGGGACCAGGCTCTCCTCTATTTCCTTTTTGTCCAGTTTCACCCATTTTTGCCACAGAAAAACCAGTCTCAGAGGTATTATCTGTGTAGCTCCATGTAGTTCTTGTCCAAAGGTATTGGCCAGCTGGTACGCTAGGGATTTGAGATGCCCATCCGCTAGATGGTGGAACAGTACCTGATGTGGAGCTAGCATAAACTACGGTTGTTGCACGGATGCCAACGCCATCCTTACCAGCGACACCATCCCTACCAGTATTTCCGTCCCTACCAATCCTAGCCACTGAGTAGCCAGTCTCAGAGGTATTATCTGTATAATCCCAGACTGTCTTAGTCCACAAATACTCCCCAGCTGGTACAACTGGGATAGAGGTTGTCCATCCAGCGTTTGGAGCATTAGCCCCTGAGGTAGATGATGCGTAAGTAATGACAGTAGAACGCAAGCCTACTCCGTTCTTACCAGCAACACCGTCCTTGCCTGGCTCTCCTCTATCTCCTTTGGTGCCGTCATAGGCATTTAAAAAAGTAACCTGTTCTGAGGCTACTTCTTTATTATCAACCCACGCAGAGACCGTCAATACCATTTTTTGATTGACATCAGCAGCTCTGACAATGTAACTAGAGCTTGTGGATTTAATTTCTCCATCAACAACCCAACGCCAGCCACTATTGATAACCTTGTTACCTTTCATCAAGACAGGAGTCACTACAGACTGCCCTTGCCCATTTTTAAATGCTGTGCCGTTGTCTGTGGATACCTTAACAATATAAGGCTTGGCATCTTCTATCATTCTATCCAACTGTTGCTGAATGCCTAGCGATAGACGATTTTCAAGAGCTTTGGCGTTCGAGAAGGTGGTCTTATTATTTTTAGGATTCGTAAAGCTGATAGACTGCTCTGAAACCCTCATTTCAAGTAAAAGAGTAGGGCTAAAACCGTCATCATAGATCTTAACTGTGTCTCCGATTTCAAGATCAGCAAATCCCTCGGCCTCATAAGTAACAGCTGGATAGCAATTCTTTTTAAGCTCTTTGTATGCTAGCTCTCTAAGTTTTTTGGGATCATCAGTCTCGTAACTAAAATCCTTTCTGGTATACTGGTCTAGTTCACCCGTTGCGTGGGTGAAAGTTGATGGATACAGCTGCATAGAAATAGGCGCAACAAGATAAGCTCCCATTTGGTAGAACTCACAAACGCCGTCCTTGTTGTACTTTTTCCAGTCATCTAGGCCGTTAATTGTAACTTCTTCCTCAACTTCTGCACCATCTCCATTTTTTACCTTTCTTTTACCACTAGGACGGATAGAGTTGAAAACACCTGTCTTATCAATCGTTCTAGTGATTGTTCTGAGGTTTTTACCGTATTTCAGGATAGTTGGGCTGATTTTCCCAACCCCTTGATGCGTATCATCATTTTCGTGATAAACATTGACTATAAATGACTTGATAGAGCTATCGTCATTTAGCCGTGTGTCAAATTCAATTTCGGCATCAAATTTTTTGGCAAGGCTAAGCAATCTATTTAACTTAGTATCTGTGCCCTCCCACTCAGCAGAAATTTTCTTATCTGATACCTCATTGATACCGATTTTTAGGAAAGTGTAGTTGAGCAAGTCCATAGCATCACAGAACTCCTTAAAACTCATGGCTTTAGGAGACTTGTAAGGATTTGAGTACTCATTGACGAGCTCAAGATTAAGGTTTATGCCATAACATTTAATAACCTGCTCATTCTCTTCTACTTTTCGTATAGTATGTAGATAGGTTTTGCCTTTGTATTGAAATGATACAAAGGCCTTTTCATTAAGAGTGTTGTAAGCTCTCTTTTGCCCTATGTCTGAGATGATAGCCTTTTTAAAGACAGTGAAATCAAAGGTACTGGATCCTGTCTCTAAGTACCTTGTCCAGGTATCGTTGAAATAGTTTAATGTCCCCTGCTTTTCATTGTCAATAAATGCCACTTTTTGCAAATTTGAGTCATGTATTGTCAGTAACATTGTTATAGATACCTCTCTTTAAATTCCACAGCAACTGTAGGCTTGGTCTTGATCCAGCTGGAGTAATATACCTCAAACTGACTTTTCCCTGGGGGAATACTCAAGAATTTTGAACCCTGAATAACATCTGTATTTTTCTCAATACCATCCACTGTAACTGTGTCATTCTCACTGTTTAGGACAACGTTTGAACCAACAGGATAGCGATTAGGGATATCTCCGAAGACTGGCACGAAATCCTTACGGTACATCAACTCATCAAGATATAAGTGAGGGACGATTGTTTTCCCGTGAAAAGCACCTATCGTCACATTGACTTTAGATGATCTTTTACCTTTAATTTCAGGAATTACAAAATTATGGTACGATCCATTATAGTAGACCTGTAATTTCTCATCATTCCGTTTAATTTCAAACTGTCCTCTTGTCAATGCAAAAGGATTTTTGTTTGTGTTCGAGGAGTCGAAATCCAAAGTCTTTAAAAAGTTGTATCCGTTGTTGTTATCCGTTGCAAAAATATTGAACCCACAATCTAGCCCGTTGTAACGTTTATAAGTTTCAACTCCATACAAAAATCGCCCTGCTGTGTCTGTTACAGTTACTTTAATAAATCCGCATTGATTAGCAGATTCTAATTGGTAGACCAATCTACCGAAAATGTAGTCATTGAGCGAGCCTCTTTCTCTAGCAGAGTCAGCAGGGATTTCCCATGACAGACCTGTTGAGTAGCTAGCGTTGTATGTACCGCTAGACTGTTCTCTTAGTTTGACATACTTTTTGCCATTTACTGTGACTAGCTCTGCTGTACCTATCAAATTCTCTGGACTGTTAGTCACCGAGCTATTTTTGATAGCTCTAGCAAAGCCATCAGCGACTTTGTCACCTCTGAAATCAAGCAAGACCTCAGAACGCTTGACTATCGCTGTATCAGCCTCCTTACGTTCTCCAATTTCAAGAGCTCCACTGGCGTTCACTAGTCCGATATAGCCATTTTCAGCATTATTCTTGATTTTAACCACAGGAAATGCTGGAACATTCCCATCATTGATCAAATTAAAAACAATCTTGTCAGATTGCTCTAGCCCATTATCAAACACCCTGTAGGTTGAGCTATGTGCAACTCCATCAGGGATAAGTAATTCAAAACTACCTTTTTGAAACCATCTAGTCACATTGTCCATATCAACTGAGCCAGATACTAGGCCCATGTAATACTTGTCAGGCTCATCAGAGATGATAATTTTAACAGGGTCAGGAGTGTTAAAGATTCCTGCTAATTTGTGTTTAGCCGCCTCTAAGGTCGTACCGTTGTCGTATTGCATAGCAAACTTGATCTTTATGACCTTTGGCCCTGTCCTTACCTCTTGTAGATTCACCCCTAAAAGAGGAGCGTCATTTGTAGTAATATGACGCTCGTTTCCTGCTGGTCTGATAATTTCAATGATTTTAATAACCTCAGAGAGGTCAAACCCATTGAAAGTAATAGTATTATTATTCATTTAGATAATTCCTCTCATCATGTTATCGATCAATAGTTTGTCATTTTGGTAGTTGGTCATAGGCCCTCCGATTTTTGCGACCAGAGTACCATCATCTAGCACCATATTCACAGGGCGCTTAACAGCATCCTCAGCAATCTCGAGAGCTCTAGCAAGTGTTTTATCAGCTTGGTCTCTTATAACTTCAATGTGGCTTGTCTCAGCTCTCTCTGTAAGTGATTTAAGCTTAAATTGACTAGACAGAGTGCTACTGCCTAAGCCTAGTAAGTCCTCAACGCCAAATTTGAACGCTGACATCTCTCTCTGTACATAGGCCAAGCTATCTGTTACATCCGAGGTATTTTTTTCAATACCTACAGCAATACCTTGAGCAATGTATCTACCTACATTGTCTCTGAATAGTCTTGACGGGCTGTGGATTTTAGCCTTAGCCTGTGCAGCTCTTTCAGCCTGAGCGACTAGCGCATTAGCTGCTGCTGTTACAGCCCCCAGAGCTGAATACATACCACTTGCTAAGCCTTGACCAATCATAGAGCCTACATAGCGCATAGTAGACACGCCTCTCATCCCTGTAGATTGGATAGAGTTCACCATTGCTGACATTGCAGCCGTTGCTGATCCAATTCCTGAACGGATACCATTAGTAATACCGTTAGAAACCCCACGCCCTGCCTGTTGCCCAGCTTGTGTCATTTGAGTAGCTGATTGCATGACCACAGAGACCATCTGTTGCATGCTTGAGCGCATTATTGCTACAGCTTGTGTCATTGCAGAACTAACAACAGAATTAAGTTGAGCCATTGCTGTTGTAGCAGCACTAGAAATATTAGTAAATCCTGATGCAACCATAGGTACTGATGTAGCTAGTTGCATAATAGCAGTGCCTGCCATTGTTGCTGAACTCGTAATACTTGCCAAAACTGCTGACATTGCAGAGGCTCCTGCTTGAGCCATCATCATTGCACTTGATAGAGCCGTCAACCCTGTCTGTAGAGCCATAACACTTGCTACTGAACCAGCAAGGCTAGCAAAAGAGGACATAGTAGATGATGCAAAGGCAGTCATAGCAGAGCCAGCGCTTGTCATTGCTGGCGCTAAACTAGTTATAGATTCCGATATGGTAGGTATAGAGCTAGCCATTGATGTTAATACAGCTACGGCCATTGTTCCACTAGACTGTATCATGCTCAGACCTGTTCCTAGCGCTTGCATCCCTGCACCAGCACTTGCCATACCAGCACTTGCTCCAGAAATTTTACCAACACCAATAGCAACGGCCGCTAAAGATGCTGCCATATCCCCAAGGTTGGTATTAGTGATCATTACCACCCCTTGAGCTAACTGCTTAAATCCATTTCCTGCTTTTTGAGCAGCAGTACCAATAGAGTTGAATACATTAGCAAGGCCGTCTAATATACCCTTGATAGCATTACCTACAGAGGTGATAACATTGGAAATGCCATTAAAGGCACTCTCAATACCTTTACCGATTCCTTGAGCAGCAGTAGATATTGCTTGCCCAACTGAGGTAAAGATATTAGCGATACCTTGCAAAGCGGCGCTAATAACTACTCCTACAGAGGTAATGATGGTGGCAATACCAGTCATTGCTGTGTTGATGCCCTCTGAAATAGCCTGGATAATTGTTACAATCTGTGGGGCATTTGCAGATATAGCGTTAATAATCTGAGTCATCCCATTCGAGATGGCTGTAACAAGTACAGAAATCCCAAGAGCAGCAACGGCAATACCAGCACCAATAAGAGCAACGGAAGCTCCAAAAGCTAGAATACCTACGGCTCCTGCTGTCAATGCTGGACCTATCGCAGCTGCTCCTGCTGCTAACAAGGCTATCCCTGCAACAATGCCAAGCATTGCAACTTGTGCCCCAGTTCCTGCTGAGGCAAGCTGTATTGCTGCTTGTACCAGAACGTAAACACCAGCCGCTGCCATTAACACCCCTGCGCCAATCATAAGGATCGCTGCGCCTAGTTTCATGACGGAGCCAGCACTTGCTGATGCAGTTGTCCCTACTGCGGTATTTCCTGCACTCATTGCGGCACTTGCCCCAGCATTAGCAAGTTGAGCTGTTGTCAGACCTAGAATGTTACTTACAAGGCTTACTAAATTCTTACCAAAATCAAAGGCCGTTTTGAGCGCCTGCGCAATCTTAACTCCCGTCTTGATGCCTAGTAATGCTGTACCAATGCTGACAATCGCTGTGGCTACACTTTGTATTGTTGCTGGATCTAAGCCTGAAACAAAGTCAGCTACTGCGGTTGCAGCCTGAGAAAGCCACTTGACAATATTCCCTAATACACTTCCTAGAGTCGTTAACACATCTGATGCTGTCAAACTCTCCCACACATGTCCAATCGCTCCTGAAATGCTCTTAATAGCCTCGACAAAAGCAGTAACTGCACCAGTGTTTGAGAACGCAGCCCAAAACGTTTTGATTTTGGAAACAACATTAGAGATTGATGAGCTGATTCTAGTGATAATTCCCTCAATGTCGATACCCTCTAAGAACGCACCTAGCTTTTCAGCCATGCTATCAAAATTGATTTTTTCAAGAGCGTCAGATATTGCATTGACTGCCTTAATTCCAAACTTGTTAAGTTTTTCAAAGGCTGGCATAAGCTTATTAGATAAGCTTTCTTTTGCTCCGTCGATAGCTTGGTCAACTGTTTTAAACTCTGTCGCCATCTTTTGAAAAGCTTCAGAGTTCCCTGCTCGGTTTAAAGCGTCGAAAAAGTCCTCAGTTTTGACCTTGCCATCTTGGACAGCTTTTACGAGGTCAGCCGTAGACATTCCCATCTCTTTTGCAACCGCAGCCATACCAGCTGGGGCCTGTTCCATCATAATTTTAAAATCCATCCAGGCAATTTTAGGCTTACTTGCCATCTGTGTTGCTTGAGTGGACAGTGATTTCATGGCTTGTGCTGGGTTTTCTGCTGATGCGGCTAGACCACCAAAAGCTTTAACTAGACTACCAACATTTTTAGTACCAACTGCGTCAAGTTGAGAGTAGGTACTAGCCATGTCAGAGGCTGAGTAGATGGTTTTAGTTGCAAAATCTTGCATCTCGGTCTTAGCAGCCTTGATTTCATCAGCTGAACGCCCAAAGGCTTGGAGGTTCCCCTCAAAAGTTTTCCATGCTTTCTGAGAACTATTAAGCTCCGAGGCCATTTCACGGACACCACTAGTAATAGTACCTATCCCTGTAGTGAGTGCTGATCCAATTAAATTAGCACCCAATACAGATTTAAAGACAGAGCCAACTTTGGTGCCTGCGCTCTCAAGGCCTCCAAATAAAGACTTGAGCTTACTTACTCCAGCCTGGGCATTGGAACCATCCATATCAACCTTGATAGTAACTGAACCATCTGCCATTTTGGACCTCCTTTCTAAAATTAGTAGTCAAATTCTTTAGGTAGAGCGTACTCTTTTTTGAGTTCTTTCATACTCTCCTTGTACTTCTTACTGTCTCCTTTTTGAGGTTTGTAAGAACGTATTTTGAGCACCTCGGCAAATTTAGTATCACTGGGGAGCCCATTAAGCAGAGCGTTGAACTTCTTCCAGTGTAGGCTGTTCTGAGCATCAATGAGATCAATGCCGTAGGCCTGCAAGAATGATGAGTAAATATATTCAGCATCATACTTCAAACTGAAAAGGCGCTCTCCATCCTCTGATTGGGATTTTGAGCGTATTTTACTCTTGATAGGATTGCCTGCTAGGTCTAGCACTGGTGCTGTATCTTTAGCTGGGATAATTCTGATATGTTCCTCAAATATCATCTTAAAGATTGCTGTAGCTTGTTTAGGAGTCAAAGCCTGAGTAAAATCTACACTAGTCAAAATCTGAATAGCCAGGTAAGGTTTGTAAAGTTCGTCAATGTCATCATCATTGATCATCTCCACCACTTTCAAGACCTTGTTAAAAGCTATATTCATAGGGTACACATCATCACCAAGGACTAACTCATCCGTCAATTTCCTTGATAAATCCAGCATGTTAGTCACCTAGATATTTTTTAAGGGCATCAGAGTTGCTGCGTTTTTCCCATTCTTCAACGACACCTGTGATAGTTTCAAGCAAATAGGCCATAGTATCAACGGTTGAGCCATTAGAAAAAGCATAAACTTTGTTATAGGCATCTTCATCAAATAATTCAGTCCATGATTCTTTTACCATACCCTGCAATGATTCAAAGGCTTTGCTATCCTCTGTTTTAGAGATTTCCTCGCCCTCTTTCTCAAGCTTTTTACCAACAGACTCCATTTTGTGGATATTTTTGTCATTGGCTACAAATTCAAGTTTGAACTCTCCAAAGTCAACAGGGATGACATTGTCACGTTTCTTAATTACTACCATTTGTTTTCTCTCCTACTAATTTTTAAAATCAAAAATAAAAAGGGGAGCTTCACTCCCCTAGATTAAATCATCAACCGACTACAGCAGACTGTTTAGGTGCTGAGTTCCAAGTAATAGTGACTTCAAAATTCTCATACTCAGATGCCTCACCACCACCAATTTTAATGGCAGAGGCAGTAGCAACTCCAACGTACTGAGTTTTTCCGTCTGCATCAACTACTTTGAACCACAGTTTACGTTGATCACCAGTCATGAAACGCATGCCAGCGATAATAGCTTGAGCAGCATCCTCTTTGATATAATCACCCTCAAATGAGTAACCATATTTGACTGAGGTGACAACAGTTTCAGGCGTACCGTCGCCGCTGTAGTATGCTACGTCGTCTGTTTCTTCGTCGTTTTCAACCTCTGAGGTTGTAACACCATCCGCAAGCCATTTCCAAGCATCATTCGCTGGCTCAGTAGCTGGTGCTGTTGGTAACCAAGGCGCCACATAGTGCTTGCGCTTGGCGTTTTTCATTTTTGGCATTTAATTTCCTCCATTTGTTTCAAGTTGTGCCGTTACATCTAACATGTAAATATAAAAGCCTTGATCATCACGGTCATTAAGAAACGGCTGTGATACTTCAAGGCCTCTGAATTGATATGAGTTGTTTTTGCTAGGCAGATCCAGATTAAAATCAGCGAGAGCATGATTGATGGCCCACAAGATAGAGCTTGTTTTTTGGTGATCAGTCGTTTTGATTGCCACCTCAAATACAAGACTGATGTCCTGCTTGCCGTTCATGTACTCTTTTAAAACTTTGCCGCCTGGCAGAGGATATAGGACTAAATCCTCTCTCTCTGACAAGTAGTCAAGCCTACAAGCCAGAGAGAGACCTAGTGTATTGATGAAATCTCTGAGGACTTCTGAAAAATCATTATTGTTCATGCTTTTACTCCCATTGCTCTTAGTCCGACTTTCCCCCAATTATCAGCATGTAGAGCCGAGGCTCTCAAGTCCCACCGCTTACCTGTTCCAGGTGTGGTGTACTTTCTAAAGACAAAAGTCCTAACCTTGTTGTAGCTTGATCCGTAAAATTGAGCTCTAGCGTAAGGCCCAGGATACTTAACGCCATCCTTGGAGGCTTGACCACTTCCACTAAGCTCACCACTCTTACGAGGGATGAAAGGAGTGAAATCAATCAACATCTGATTAGATATTGCTAACTTACCTTTTGCCAACGCTGTTGGGGACACCTTGTTTTCAATGCCCTTTAAATCAACTTTGACAGATACACCAACGCCCATCAGATACACTCCACTTCGTAACAAAATACTTTTTGTTTGTGTGGATAACTGACAGGGATAACAGATGTCACTCTGTAGTCTCGCTTTCCGTCATTGATAATGGCATTTTTAAAGGTATCATCTAGGACAACTGGGCAATGTTTAGGGTATACAAACAATGTGCTAGGCTTGGACTCTTTACGATTATTCTGCGTCCCCTGCACTTGATATTGCCTATCAAATCTAACAGGTTTAAGTATCAATGGTTGTTTTAAAGTTTCTTTACCCCACCCATCTAATTCCCCTGTTGTTTTTTGAATAGTCACAGCATCAATCAATAATCGTTTATCAATGTCTGTCATAACCTACCCCCCTGTAGCCAAAACCAGCTCCTTTGAGCACGTTCAAGGCGTCAAGTGATAGATTATACCTAGCACTCTCTAATGATTGGTTAGAGGTATTTTTATAGGTCACATGGGTCCTACCTAATACCACAGTAGAGACTGATTGCTTATCATCAGCCGTAGTGATTCCGCTGGCATCTAAGTATGCTATCTGGAACGCTGTAGCTAGCTTAACAGCTTTCTTTCTGTGCTCAATTTCTTTTTCAAAATCTACAAAACTGTAGAAATTGTTAAGAAAGAGGTTGATAGCAATCTCTGCCCTCTGTAGCAGTTTGTCAAAGTTCTCAACTTCATCAAATCCTAAATCATTAAACTCATCTTTTGTTAAATAAGCGATAGTAACCACCTCCAATTTAAAAAGGCGGTGTTATTTATCCGCCTTTGCTTTTTCTTCTTTGTCAACACGCTTAAAGAACGGACTGAGTTCAGGGTGTGTAATTTCACCTTTAGCGTTGAGCTCATCAGACGTCTTGACATCCATGTCATACTCTGCATCTTTGTCATAGCTTTGTTCTTTGCCATCAACAATAAAGACAACGTTTGATGTCGCTTTAAATTTAGCCATTTAGACTACTCCTTTTCTTAACCAGCTGGGGCCAATTTTGCTTTAAGGATACCTACCTTATTTTCGTCAGCAATATACTTACCGTACTTACCAGCTCCCTGGATTGCTACTCCATAGAAATCATCTGCATCAATAGTACGGACGATTTGCAAACCTACACCAGCAACACCAACATCATCAACTACAAACATGATTTGTTCCCCTGTTTGGAAATATTCGTCAGGAGTTTCTTCAAGGACAAAACCTTTGAATTTGTACATTGTTTGATCATCAATGTTAGCTGATGAGTTCTTAGCTGTTGTGGCAAGTTTTGAGTCAATCAAGAAATCATATACATCTGATGTGACATAAGCAACCCATGCAATGCTCTTAGAAACCTTGTTATTAACAAATTTCTTGTGAGCTGTAGCAAATGCTTTTGTCACTCCTGCCTCGTCCATCTTGCCCTCAATTGTTTCGCTTGCATTATCAGACAAGGCTTTTGCAAGTAGTTCATTGATGTACTCTGTTTGAGCTAGGGCGTTTTCTTCCAAGCGCTCAGCTACTACCTTGTCAGCTACATCATTAACAGTTACATTATCAATCCCCTCATGGATTGAGATAGGCGCCTCATAAGGCACAGCCTTGTCAATAGACTTAATTTCTGTACGTGCACCAAAGCGATTAGTTGAACCTGTACCAGTTCCAAAAGCTACATTTTCGCCCTTGTCATACTTCTTGACAACAGCTTTTGTAGAGTTCACTTTCAAATGCAGCATAGTGTCAGAGTCTGAAACTCCGTCAAAGACTTGGATTTTACCACCGAATGAACGTAGAAAACGTGATCGGCTTTCTGTGATTTTGGCTAGCAAAGCCATGTAGTTCTGTGTGAAAATTTTTGTAGACATTCTACTCTCCTTTATTATTCATATTTGCTCATGATTTCATCAAAAGCGTTACCTTTTGCGTCTGGACCAGCCGCTGGATTGCCTCCGACTGAAATCTTAGGGTTAGGCTGCTTGTCCTCTGCTTGGAAAAGGTAAGGGCTTGACTCTTTGAGTGAGTTGATTGTGTCCTCTAATTGAGGTTTTCCATCTTCTCCTAGCTCGATTTTGTCTAGGTCAATGAATTTCATCAAGTCCTCTGAGTTGTAAGCTCCTACGTCTTTCAAAGCAAGGGCTACAGCGTTTGTTTTAGTGATCTGAGCGAGATTTGCCTCACTATCCAGCTTGTACTGGTCAAATTGGGCTTTTAGTTCTTCAAGTTGTTGTTTGCTCTCAGCACTCGCTCCCTCTTTGGCCTGTAGGTCCTGAATAGCTTGGGTTTGTTGCTCAAGTTGTTGTTTTAATGCGTCGTTTTCGACTTGTAGTTCCGACTTAGCTTGTGACTTGGCATTTTCAATACCTGCACCGTACGCTTGCATGATATTGTCAATCACTGCCTTATCCTGGATACCTGCCTCAACTAACATTTCACGTTTAAGACTCATGTCTTAACTCCTCCTTTTTTACGTCACATGGACAAATTAAGACAGTTTTACGCCATGCTCCAGGGCAAAAGAAAAACCGAATGGAAATCCATACGGTTTATAGTGGTTAATAGCAATTTATTGCAAAACAAAAGCGCCTAGATTGTTCTAAGCGCTATGAGATTGCTTTAATTGAGATAATCTCACTCTCAAAGAGAGAAATCTCAGTTGGTTCATCAGGACTAGGATTGTCAATGAGGATAGTGATTTCATCTTGCTCATCATTGTCCATTTCGTCAATAAAATCTGTGACAAGCCCCTTGATGACTTCACCGTCACTATTTACTACCTGAACCCTTGAGCGTAGGTAGTTCCAAAGTTGTTTACTCATTTACGGTCTCCTTTCCCTTTGATAGTTGGCACAATATGTGAGCCTGTTTTACTGTAATGAATACGGAAATCAGTAGTATTCTCGACGACTTCACCAGTTCTAGGATCTATATAGGTTCCTATAGGTTTATTCTGTGAGATAATTTCCTGCATTTTGGTTGATTTTGGATCATACTTGAATTGTCCTGTTCCAGCATATCTATCAACCAGCGCCTGACATTCTTCTTTAGAGATTGTCAGATAGCTTGGTGGAGGTGCTCCTTTTTCTAAATTCTTCTGGAGATATTTCTCATATCCATTAGTACCTCTAATGTGGTTTTCAAAATGCTCGTTATTGATTTCTGTCTTAATTATACCACTTTTAACAGCTGAATTAAACTTCTCACGCATTTCTTGTTGTTCTGCTCTGTGTTTTTCCAGCTTTTCAAGTTCTTTTCTGACCTTAACCTCTT
This sequence comes from Streptococcus sp. HMSC061D10, assembly GCF_001808865.1. Classification (NCBI taxonomy): domain Bacteria; kingdom Bacillati; phylum Bacillota; class Bacilli; order Lactobacillales; family Streptococcaceae; genus Streptococcus; species Streptococcus sp. HMSC061D10. Next base: position 18,475 of record NZ_KV794987.1, read on the forward strand.
TCTTAGCTTTGGTATAAGGGTCATCATAGTATTTTTCTCTAGCATAATCACGGTGTAGAAATGGGTGTTGTTTGAGATAGTCTCTCATGGCTCCTTGTTGAATCCTAACCTTGCTCTTATACTTGTCTATCAGCTCACTATCTCCTAGCTTTTCAGCAATGTGTAGAAATTCCTTAGACTTCCTGATAGACCTCTCTAAGGCTCTCTGTTTAGCCTGAGCGTTTGCGTTTTCTATTGCCTGCTCTGGTGTCAAGTCTCTTAACTCGTCAGGCAAATCAGGCTTGTAGTTAGCCCCTGGAATGTAGGGAGTCATCTCATGAGTACAGTTAATACCCTGACATCCCCAAGCGTATCCATAGCCATAGTCTGATAGCGCCAAAATACGCTCCCCTTTTTCAGTTCTAGCAACTCCAGTGGTTACTATCTGATGTTGCAAAGGAGCGCACATCTCTCTTGCTGTGGCCTTTTTGTGATAATAAAAGGTATCTATACCTAATTCCTCAGCTGGAGCCATTCTGACCTCATGATAGACACGCCAAGCTGTGGACTTGATAACCTGTCTAGCATAAGTGTCAGCTTTCCAGCGTTTGCCTTGGCTATCAGTAAAGCCATAAAAACCCTTTTCAGCCCATTTCATGACCGTATCAGAGATAGCCTTGTCTGAGGTAGTGAGTCCTGTGACAACCTTGGCCACGCTCTCCTGGACAATAGACTGATATACCTTTCTCACGCTCATTGGTAGAGTGGTATTGATAAGGTTGTCTATATCTCCCATGGCCTGATTGACATAAGCAGCTAGATTGGTCTGAATGAGTGAGTTACCAGCAAAACTACCTCCACCAGTTGCCTCTAAAAGTTGCTGTTTGGTGTCTTTGTAGATTTTGTAGCCCTCATTTTGGATGACATGTCTAAGCTGTTCTTCAGCAATCCCTGAACGGTCAGAAATGAGCTTGACATTATCCTCATTGAGTAGGCCCATCTCATTCATTTTCTCAAGTTGCCAAATATAAGGATTATCATCAAGACTAGCAGATCCACGCTTTTTGATACGGTCTATAACTTGGTCAAAGAGTTCAAGAGTTAGCTGATGATAGATGTCTGCAACGTTACTAGCGTCAAGCATTAGCTGCTCATCATTTAGCTTGATTGGTTTCTTCTTGTCATCAGCCATTTAATCACTCTCCGTAAACTTCTACATCATCAGGACTACGCTCTTCGCTTGCCTCATCAATAGCATTGCCACTGATTTCAGCTTTGATTTTCTTAGCTTTTTCAGGCGTAACATTCAAAACTTTCTCAATGGCCATGACATCCGTGGCAAAGCCAGCATTTACAACCTTAACCCAGTAGTCCAGCTCAGCGTTTCTGTCTGTAAAAACTCCGTCGTCAAGGTTGATGCTGATTTTCTCCATTTCAGGGATACTCCCCTTATAAAGATCGTAAGCCTTCCCCAGCTCTAACATTGAGATAATGAGCTCTTTTAGAGACTGCTCTACTAAGCTGACAATGCTGTTTCTCATCTGATAGGTGTCTGAGTTCTCGCTGACAACCTCAGTAGCTGTTTTCAAGCTCTTACCATCAAAGGTGAACATGCCAGAAGATACTCCTATCTGCATTTCAAAAATCGCAAGGATCTTATTGATAGCCTTGATATAGTCATCTGATCGGATAGGCGTTGTAAGGTCTGTGATACCTATACCCTTATCCATATCTCCTGAGTCAAATTGTTCATAGACATTACGTCCAGATTCAAACTTACGCTTAACCGTTACATTCTCGCCGTCTTGATCGTATTCAACCTTAATCATCTGAGTAGGAACTGCTACCCTACGCTGTCCCATCTTAACCTCCCACATGAACTCATCATAGGTTGTGTTAAGAAAATCCATTGTAGTCTTAGCATTGTCAAAGATAGACAGCCCTAGAGGACTGTTGATGTCCTTGTTATTCATTCCTGGAGTCTTGAGGTAAGTAAATAGTGGACGACTCAAGCCGTTCAGGTCTACCACTTCCTCAAGATCCTCATAGAGGTCTGACAGAGGAACCCTAGAGCCTACCACGTTCTGATTATAAGACTTGTAGAGCTCGTTAGTGACTGTGTACTTGTCATCCTTGCCCCATTCGTGTAGCTCAATCAGCGTGTAAAACTTCTGCTTGTTACCCTCTGACTTGATTGTCTTAGTGATAATAGCAGCACTAGAGACGTCCTGCGTGTTACTTTGCAAAGGCAAAAAGACAGGTGCCTGAATGAAAGAGACTCTTACCTTGTCTCTGTCAACGTATGGCCTCATAGCCAATCCACCAAGCGCCAAACCACTTTCCAGGTAACGCTCAAAATTCTTAACAAATCTATCATCCTGTAGCTGTTTCTGAATGAATTTGTTAGCGTCCTTATCATCTAGCTTGATTTCAGCCTGCTCATTAAACACTAGGCTTGCAATCTTCTTGGCTGCTGTACGTCCAATAGGCAGATGGTTGAAAGCTCGCTTTTGAGGTGTGCCATTGCTGTCAGTGTACTCAATTTGTGGATAATGTCCTGCATAATACTTGAGATTTTCCCTAATGCGGTCATACTCTGTGGATGACACTGCTATTTTAGGGTGATCAGTGATATTCGTTAAGTTCTGTGTTGTCATCACATACTTGCTCCTTGTGAAAAAATTCTTGATAGTCTGTACTATTCCCATTATTGGCTCCTTTAGGCTTTTAGTCTTAACTCTCTAGCGTTGTCCAGGACAAAATACTTGAACTCGTCCACCGTGTGGTCATCTTCCTTGATGACTTTTGGATCATCAGTATTGAGTGACTTGTCATCATAGCGGTACATCTTATGCTCCTCTACAAATACCCTGTTATTAGGGATGTCAAGGTAGTAGAAACGCCCCTCAGCTAGTAGACTGATAACCATATCAATCATAGTCTGATTTTTCTTCTTGGCTACTGGGTGCCAGCGCTCGCCGTAGTCTTTGAAATACTGGTTACGCAAAGCTCCCTCAGCACTATCAATAGTCATCTTGAGTTTAGGCACTCTGTAGGTCTTCATGACCTTGTCTATAAAGTCATGGATCATCACAGAGAGCTCACTAGGGGCCTTTTTGATGGTCTTGCCAGCTGGGCTGTAGTAAAACGTATCAAGCAAGATAACATTACCCTTGGCAGTTAGCCCATAAGCTCCACAGGCTGTCGCTGATTGCTGGTGTCCTGTATCCAGGGCAAATGATATACCTATCACTTTGTCGTTGTCTGGGAGGCTTTCTAGTGGTTTAAAATAGCTCATGTTATAAACATGATTACCTAAGCCGATTACCTCGCCTAGATACATCCAACGGTAATAGTCAGGGTCTGTCTCCTTGTAGCGTTCTATCTTGTCTTTCATCTGCTTAGACAAAAAACCTAACTTGTCATCAAGGTAGGTGCTGTGATGTATCATGTAAGTAGGGTCACTAGCTTTCTCAGCTACCCACTCATTAATCCAATCATAGGGATTCCTTGGAGGGTTGTATGTGAAATAGACCTTAACCTCTTTGCCGTTTGGCAGCTCTTGACGGATGAAAGTATCCTCAACTATATCAATGTCTTCACGACCTGCGAACTCAGCCAATTCCTCAAACCATACGGCCATTACATAGCCTTTGGCTATTTTTTGGGATTTGAGTTTCATTGGATCGTCTACGCCGTAAAAATAAAAGGCTGTACCTGTTTTCTTGTGTGTAATCTGTAAGGGTGATTTCCCAAATTTGAACTGATTAGCTAGCCCCATCTCATAGATGGCCCATCTTATCTGTTCATACACTGACATCCTCAAGTATTTCCCTACTTTGCGTAAGACTACCACATTCCCGTTAGGATCGTTGATAAAGTCATTTACAAGGTCAATGGATACTACAGAGGACTTAGTAGAGGCACGGCCACCCTTGAGCACTATGTGGCTCTTGGGTGTATAGAGGACTTCGTCAAATACTGGGTTAATCAGTTTCGCTAGGTTCAGTATTGCCATTATACTCACTCCTATCAAATGTAAATCCAGTAATGACTGTGTCGTCATCATCATTAGAGCCTAGCTGAGCTTTGAGGTTATCAATCCTCAAGCGCTGCTCCTCAGTAACGAGAGGGGAGCGTGTGAGCTCGTCGTAGGTCTTAATCATGCTTTTAAGCTCTGACTGGGCCCTTGCCATTGCAGCTAACGCCTTGCCTTGCTTATCCCATGATGTATGAATTTCATAGCTTGCTCCACCTTTTGCCGTGGTAGCTATAAGTACGCTTGTAGTATCATCAACATCCTGAACGTAAAGAATACGCTGAGCATGTAGTAAATTAGCATAGGTCAGCGTGATATTTTCCCAGAGTATATCTATAGGCTGTTTTTCCGAAAGCTCTTGCGCTATCTCATATACCTCTTGAGGCAAATACTTAGCAAACAGTCCATGTTTGAGGGCATTAGTATTCCCCTTAGGTGCTCCATGCCCTAAAGCGTTCTTACTACCCTTAGGAGCGCCCCTTGGATTTTTGGAGCGTTCCGTATTTTTCTTTTGGAACGTTCCTTTTATTTTAGGTTCCCATTTGTCTTTACTTTTCCAACCTCGGACAGTGCCAGCTGAAACACCCAAACGCTCAGCAATCTCAATCAGTTCAATGTTTCCATTGCTTTCTGAATAGATTTCAAATGCTTTGTCTCGGTTGGGGTCTCTTGCTCTACCCAAGCCTAAACCTCCTGCTGTTTATTTGTTTTGAAATATAAAAAAGCCACTCAAAGAGTGACTGTATGCGGTAAGTGGGTGCCTCCCCCACCAGAGCCTTATATAGCGCTACTTTATCTCTGTCCTACAGGTTAATTAGCCTAAATCTAATTACCGCCCTGTACCCCTATTGTGATAGCTACTCACAGAGATACAACGGGAACAACAGGGCTCGAACCTGCAACCAATAGATTAAAAATCTATCGCTCTACCACTTGAGCTATGTTCCTACTGCAAGTAGACTACAGACTTGCGTGTTAATTAGAAATTACTTTCTTTTTTTATTTTGTGTAGTCTTTTTTGCGATATTAAAACATCCTACTCTATCGCCACTGGTAACCCAAGCCAGCAGTTTTTCAGAAGCTTTTCTAGGTCATTACCTAAGGTGCCTTTGCTTTATTTCTTGATACTACCATTTTAACAGATTTTAGACTTCATGCCTGTACAGTTACTATCATTTACTATCAATTCTGAAAGAATACTATCAAGCTCCTTTACTGCTTGTTTCTTCAAACGATAGTAAGTAGGGGAACTCATGCCCCCCATGCTGTCACAGATGTCATCAACGTACATCTTATTGATGTAGGTCTTTCTCAAAATAGTTCTATGTTTTGGATTTTTAAGCTTGTTGATCATTCTACCTAGTTCAAGTTTCCTATTGATAACCTCTTTAGTATCCTGTTCTATAGCCTCTTTCATCACGATAAGCTGAGTATAAACATCATCAACTTTTCTAGTCTGTCCGCCTTGAACTTTGACGTCAGTCCATTTGGGACTTGAGAGCAAACCTGCCTCAAGCTCATTGATTTCATCTATACGGCTTTGAATGTCCATGTCCAGATCCTGCAGCTCTTTCAATAGCTCTTTAGCCTTGTTCACTCTCTATCTCCTTTTTGTGATATAATAATCTTATTGAGAATTTAGCTGAGGCAGAGAGTGTCTTGGCTTTTTTCTTTTAGCAATTATTGAGTATCTTGATAGTCTCCTCATAACTAAGATTTACTTTAGCTTTTTGCTCCTCGTATGCTCCAAAAAATTTTGGGATTTTGAAATAAATGATTGTACAGCCGTCATGATATCTAGTAACCGTGTAGATATGTTTGAGCAAATCTTTTCTGATCGCAATGTTTGGAAATGCTACAAGCCCCAACTTATCTTCTTGATTTGTTTTCTTTGCTTTTATAGCTCCTGAATACGGGTATTTTTTAGGTCTCATTCCATATCCTCCAAAAACTCCTTATTTTCATAGACGTTGCCGATGATTTCAAAGTGATGATAAGCTAGAAATAGTGGATCCCATTCTGAAACCCTTTCTTGCATTTCGTCTACAAATCTGTAAATAAAACTTGCGTAAGAACCATGCCATTTGATAATTGCTTTTCTGCCTTTATAATCAACTATATCCCCCTCAAATATTTCTTGACCATTTCTGTCAAAAAGGCCAGTTGACTGCATGATGGCTAGATAATCAACAAAAACATAATCTGGAGAGTTTGTGACGAACTCCTGTTCAACTACTACAACTTGCCCACTTTCTGTTATTGCAAAAGTATCTTTGAACATTTCTTTTTTTGCGCCATCCCACGCTCTAAATTTCGGTCTCATAATCTCACCTCGTCTCCAATCCTCAAAGTTTCGTAGCTTGTTTGAGTAACTACGAAAATGCCGTAATTCTGTATTGTGATTGTGTAGAGTTCACCAATCTTCTCCTTGTGGACGACTCTACCTTTGATTTCTGCGCCTTGATTATCAGCTTTATAGATGACAATCGGGCGCTTTTCTTCTAATTTCTTAATATGGATACTCTGCCAGACATTCAATCCAGCGGATAGCAGGATCCAGACTGCGATAAATCGTTTCATGCCTCCTCCTCTAAATAATCTTACCGTCAAAGATCAGGGTAATTGTGCCTGTTCCGTTCTTGTTGTCAGATACCAGGGCCCGACAGTCGCCGCTTAACTCAACGCCCTCTATAGTGATACTACGTTGAGACTTGTTGACATGAATGATTGTGTCATTTGATGTCTTAATTCTCATTATCTTCCTCCTCAATTTTAATAACGGCCCTACCGTTTGGGTTTCGTCTTTGGTGTGATGTGTAAGTGTAATACTTTAACATCCTTTCAGTAATTCCTGTTTCGCTACTGATCTGCGCTAATGTCCCAAGCGTAACAAACACATCACCCTGATATAATGCGTAGTCAGCCATCTGCTCCTCATTTCTTTAAATACTCAGGGGTTCCATAAGCTCCACCTCTACCTCTATCCGTGGATTTAGACTGTAGAACTTGCCTACATCATGCAGAGCTATCTGACCGTCGTCCTGGAAGACGATCCCTGACATACTGTCATATAGAGCTTTCTCATAGTTGTCAATGTCAGGCTTTTTGCCTACTGGAATGATTTCATCCAGGAGGGCCTGTTGGTTCTTCTTGACCTTGGAAATATACTGAGGAGGCTTGATGTAAAATCTAAGCCGTGCCCTCAGAGCTCCATCAAGAATAGGCTGACCCATGTACTGATTAGCAATGAGCAGCTGGCAATGATTGCGCCAGGCTTTCATGCCCTTGTCTTCATAAGTCGTGGTAAAACTCCCACGTCTTGCAAACCGTGGCCGTGATTGGGGCTTAGGCTCAATGTTCAGGGTTAATTTCATCCTAACTAAGCTCCCCTCTCAATCCACAGAGATCAAAAAGATTTTGTTTGTTAGCCTCAATATATTCAAAGAATATTTGTAACTCAGCTAGTTTTCTTTTTTCTTTCTTCACTCCTAAACTAGTATGGTATTCTACGTCCTCCTCAGGTTTAGCCTTAATGTCTAGCCAGTAGAGAGGCTCAAAAACATCCCCATTTTCATCCAAAGACGGCTCTGCGTCCTGGTTTCTAAAAACCATCTTCATATCATAGCCAATCATATTCTCAATTTTGATTTCTTTATTTTCAATCTCGATTACGATTGATGTTTTTGGGACATTGATTTTAGTTATCATGTTGTTTCTCCTGTAAGAATTCATTGTAAACCTTAGTAAAAATCTCTATTACTAGGTTTTGTGGAATGTTTGACCGTTCATTGTATGACTTAGAAAATTTTCCCCACTCTGTTTCTTGTTTGATAATGTCATTTCTAAGACCCAAATCAAGATTACTAGCAAACTTTGTGGGTTTCTGCAAAGGGTAGTCATAATTGTTGTAGCGTGTGAGGTTGAGATATGGCAACTTAAAATCCATAACATCCTCAATGTATTTCCATAGGCGCCCACTTGCTGGGTTCTCTATGATGAAATATTTAGGGTTATACCGCTTGATGATCTCAATGGTATTGAAAGCACAAAGCTCCCCATTGACCCTTTTCATAAATTGACGGTCATACTGATAATTTATATAGACTTTCTCGTAGTCAGAGGCGTTCCTAATGGTAAACATGCTAGGCTCCCTTTGTGGAGCAAAGAGGCTATCTGAGAGGTCTTCTTGTTTCCAGCAAGCGTTACCCTCGCACATAGCACTAGCATTACTCCAGCTTTCACATGGTGGGCTAGCTATTATCAAATCAGGCTTTGGCAACTTGTCAAGTGTATCAAAGAGCGTGTTGTCTCCAAATAATCGCCCATAGTCAGCAAGGTTCAAATTTATAAAATGATCGTTCTTGTTTTCTATGTCTATTCCGATTGGATAGATGTCAATGTTAGCCCCCCCCGAACTATTCAGGGCTTTCACGCCTTTTGTATAGCTGCCATTCCCACTGTCAAACAATGCCCAAACGGTCATTTTAATTGTCAACACTTTCCTCCTCAAACTTTACAAACGTTAGCCAGTGCGTGGTGCCTCTTTGTTGACCAAACAAAGGCTTGAATGGTATCACCTCTAGTAATTTTTTTACGTTTATTTGGCAATCAGACCACTTAAAAACTAGTGTGCCTCCAATTTTCAAAACTCTCATACATTCTTCAAAGCCCTTGGCCAAATCTTCCGCCCAGGTAATTTTATCCAGTTGTCCATACTGGGCTTTCATGATTGAATTTTTTCCTGCCCATTTTAAATGAGGAGGGTCGAAAACAACCAAATTAAAAGTATTATTTTCAAATGGCATGTCACGGAAATCACCGATAACATCAGGGTCTACATTGACTTTTTTCCCGTGTATATCAAATTTTTCTTGTCTGATGTCCATAAAAGTTGTATGACTCTCGTTTTTATCAAACCAAAACATACGACTTCCACAGCAAGCGTCAAGTATTTTAATATCTGACATCTATACCTCCTAAAACGGCAAGCCATCATCTGGGAGGTCAAATGGATTTGGATCATCAAAAGGTGAGTTGTTCCCATTTTGGAAACTGTTGCCTTGACCTTGTCCGTGATGACTATTGCGACTCTCTAGCAGAGCAACGCTCTCAGCCACTACCTCGGTCACATATCTACGCTTACCGTCTTTCTCGTAAGACCTGACTTGTATGCGTCCTGTTAGCCCAATAAGGGAGCCCTTGTTGCAATACTGAGCAATGATATCAGCTGTGCCTCTCCATGCTTGAAAATTGATAAAATCAGCCTCACGCTCTCCATTCTCATTCTTGAAATTGCGATTTACTGCAAGGGTACCCTGTAAGCTAGATACATTGTTAGGCGTTTTGCGTAGATCAGGAGGCGCTACAAGCCTTCCAACCAGTGTAACGTTGTTAATCATCTGACTTGTCCTCTCTAGCGCTACGTTCTCCTACAAGATATCCCAAAAACATCCATAGAATAGCCATTCCAATCTCTTTAATAAAATCATTCATTTTCTTTTACCTCCTGGATTGTTCCACCAGCCCATCAGGTCATCCTGATTTTTCTTAATATATTGTTCAAATTCCTCAAATTGGAGGATTGCCCATCTTAGACGGTGCATACCCTCTCCAGCTTTTGAACAAAAACCACAAATTTTAAAGACTGGTTCAAGTCTTATGATTGAAAATTGAGACAAGTTATCCACATTATAGGCTTGCTCCTCTGTTAGATTGATGTCTAGGATGAACTCGTCCCCTAAATCGTGGATAACTTGCAATCTCTTGCCGTCTGAATAGATTGAAATACTATCAGATATTCTCTTAATTTCCATATTTACCACCCACACTGCTCATTGAGTTCAGCCTGAGTCAGTGGATCGATACGTTGATAACCGCTGACTTGATAGTTTTCCTTAAATTTAAACCCTGCTTGTTCAAGAGTGGCCTTGAAACGGTCTTTTTCGGCTGTGTCCACAAAATACACCTCCAAAGTCATTTTTTGGGTATATCGTTTTAGGTTATTTTCAGCCCCTCTGAGAGCGTTCTGCTCATTTTGGGGGATTTGCCCACCGTCCAAGATTTCGCCAGCCTCTGGGTCAAAATTTGGGGTTTCCGTTGATTTTGGTTCTTGTTGTTTGGCTTGTTGAGCTGCTAAAAGTTCCTGATTTTCTCGCTCTGCTCGTTCTTGAGTCAGTCTGGTTTCTTCCTTTTGCTTTTCAAATTCATAGTCAGCTTTGATTTGTTCAAAAACCTCAGCAAGAGTCAAATCTTTCAGCTGTCGGATGTAAGGTGAGTCAGTCATGCCATACTCAGCACATAACCCTGAAATAGCTGACTTAGCCTTTTCAAATTCTTGCTGTTTCTGAAACTCAAATGTGACCATGTCATCAAGAGACTTCATAGTGGTTTTTTTAAGCGTCACGCCGTCAGCCATGAAATCGCTAGCCTTGACATAATCAAGGGCCTTTTCATCAAATAGGCGAGGATCCAGCATGTACTCAGCTGATTTGTTGGCTATGTAACTCTTAACCGTATCTATTTTTAGTTGTCTTTGATGTTCTTCAATTTCCTTGATACCTTTATCAAATTCACTAACTACGGTTGCAAATGGTTCAATAATTGACTTTGCATAACTATCCCATGTGTTAGCCGTCTCTGATAGCAAGTTTTTAGTGTCGATACGGATACGATTTTTAGACTCAATTAGCTTATTAAATTCAGCTCGCTTTGCCTTGTCATCTTTGAGAGTACTAGCTGTAGGAATATAGTCCTTGTACTTTTCAGTAGCCTCTATGAGGTCTTTTTCAAAAGACTCTCTAGTAAGCTCATCCGTTGTAATCATTTCATAAATTTTATTGATTTTCTTATCATCAATAACCTGTAATTCTTGCATGTTGTCCTCCTAATATTCAAGTTCACCGTCTAGCAACTCGCCCTGGATTGGCTCCTCAGTTTGAGCAGGTTCGAGATCTGCATGATTTGCCTCTTGCTCTTTGTTAAATTGCTCAATCTGAGCCATCTTGCGTGCTACGACATCCTCGCGGCTTTCTTGAGGAGTGACATCTTTGATTGTGTCAAATGTATCTCCGCCATCAATGTCTGTATACATGTTTCCGAGTTCATCAGGAAAGGCCTCTCTAAGAGTCTGTACTAGAGCTGTTTTTCTGATCATAGTGGCTGGCATTGATTTCCAAGTGCTCCGTGGATTGCCATTTCTGTCTGTTTTGACATACTCATTAAAGTCAACTGTGACCTTATATCTGTGTGAACGGTCTTTACGATAGACAACGGCCCAACCACCTATTAGAATGTCCTCAGGTAATTTAAGAGAGCCCTCAATCTCTATCATTTCGCCATTTCTCATGACAGTAATTCCAGCCTCAAAGCCATCATATCCCTCACAACGTTCAGCACGTTTCATAAATGCCTCTTTAGAGACAATCAAGCTGAACTCTGTGCCGCTATTGTTTTGATAGGCTACAATGTAGACCTCGTTAGCAAATGGGTTAAGATTGCGACCTTTACACAAGGCTAGCGCTTGACCTACTTGTTTTTCAGTCAGTAGGTTTTGTGGGTCAAAATACTTTTTGATGTCTGCCCCAGTCAATAAACTTGGGTCAGTAGTGATGTCACGTTTTATCTGTGTTGCTAATTGGTTATTAGTCATTTTGATTTCTCCTATGTATTCATGTCAATTCTGCGTCTAGACTTACTGTTTAAGTTATCTAATTCATTTTTGTAATCTTGAATAAGTTGCAAATTCCGGTCAATGAAGCGTTCTACAACTTGACCTAGAAGTTCTTGTGTTGTCACGCCTCTCAATTCAGCAAGAAGTCTGATATATTCTTTTTGCTTTTCAGAGATTTCTGCTCTTATGAACGACTTTCCTTTATTTGTCATCTGCGTCATTTTTTCTCCTTTAGGCTAACAATCTCCTACATAGATCCATTGACCAGCGCTGAAAATCCAATCAGCTGGGTCACGTTCTTCCCTGGGTTCAGGAGGCTGCAAGTAATCACGGTCATAGTCAAAGGTGCCAAATAGTCCTCTGTCCATGTGCTGCCTCCTACCCTACCATGTCTTGATAAACATCAAGCAGGCGTTGTTGTATTGCAGCAGTGTCAGCGTACTGTCTGCGACTACGGCCTAGCTCCATATTTTCCTCAGAGAGCTCTTTTAGTAAGTCGTTTTGTTGCTTAATAATCGCTTTGAGTTGTCTATTTTCTGCTTGTAAGTTTCTGATGGTAATCAAATTGTTATTTGATTTTGATTGGCCATCACCCCAAAGATCATCTAGTCCAAAGATTTCTTTGAATTTACTCCACATTATTCTTCCTCCTCGTCATCTTCCGTCATGTTCTTTCCAATAGCCTCTCTTGGACTCATGCCATCTAATACATCCTTGATAGCATGTGAGATGTCGTGGATTGTGTTCATTGAGATTTTTAGTTCATCAGGTAGTCCTAAGATATTCACAGTTAGTAATCCAAGCATATATAATTTATGTAGTTCCTCTTGTAGCTGTTCGATACGTTTAATTTTTTCTTGCTGCGCTTTGATAATTTGGTCTTTGTCAATCATGATTTTTCTCCTGTGGATAACTCAGTTATCCCTTTCTTTTATTTAGATTAGTAGTAGTTTGTTGTAAGTTAGTAGTTATTACTAAGTTAGTGCCGTAAGGCTTAGATTATTGTATAGTTAGTACTTGTTGTATAGTTAGTATTTATTAGAGGGCAATTTTACACATGGCAATTTTACACAT
>NZ_KV794988.1:0-92417 GCF_001808865.1 Streptococcus sp. HMSC061D10
CTCTCTGAGAAGGGCTTTGCGGCCTTTAAATCGTTCGTCTGCCCAGAGGCGTTCGTAGGCTTCTTGTTTATCTTCTGGTAATTTTCTTCTATAAGTATTCAACAATTCATGAAGGGCGTAGTAATCATCCAGCCACAATCCTCCTTCTGGTAGGCGATGGCTAATCTCCCCTACTTCTTCATAGGCCATTCGGTCTAGGCGACGCTTTTGACTCTCTTGTTTTCTGACACTATCAAGGATTCGATTGCGAAATTTTGTTTTGAAGTAGACGTAGAGTTTCTTTTCTTCTTCCACTAGTTCTGGATGCTTTTCTAGAAGCTCATGGAGACAGATCATGCCTTCTTGGTCCCAATCCTCTTTCTCCCACAGGTGGAGATAATAATCTTTTCTACATTTATGAACAATTCCTTTTACCTTCGCATAATTCTTTTCAAGCATTTGCTTTCCCCCTTTCTCTGCTTGTAGTATAGCAGAGAAAGGGGGAAAGAAGGGCTTTGATTTCTTTCTTGTGTTTTTTCAAGTCCAAGGTGTATCAGGAAGTATGAATACTGACAAGTGAGATTAAAAAAAGACAAAGATTTGAATCCTTGTCTTTTAGCTTATAAACGTATTAGCGAAACAGATCTACAATGGTATCCCAAACTGTCTGAGCTTTTTCTTTAATCTTAGCATCTGAAATAGCTTTTCCTGCTTCATCGACCAGATTTTGTGCTCGTCCACGAATATCTGCTAATATATCATCCGACTGCGTACTAGTATCACTTGTAGTTTGTTTAGGTGTATTTTCTGGTGCAATACCATTCATTTTATAAGCATTTTCAACTGTAAAGGTGCTACCTGGCGTATATGGTAGGATTGTTTCCGCCATACTTCTAAAAATGTGAGCAGCACCATTCGAAGTCGAACCTGCTAGATAATGATTTTCATCGGTAGTAGGGAAACCAAGCCAATGGCTAATCACTAAATCAGGGGTATATCCAATCACCCATTGATCACTGGTATATTCTGGGTTAAAGGCTGCCTCTGTTGTTCCTGTTTTTCCAGCCATGACATAATCATCTGGAGACGAGCTGACCCCTGTACCATTTGTAAAAGTACCTAACATCATACTGGTCATTTTATCAGCTACCGATTTGTCAACCACTCGTTTTTGAGTATTTTTATGACTAGCAATCACTTGACCACTAGCATTTTCAATACGGGTGATAAAGTGAGCATCCGGCATGAGTCCTTCATTTGCAAACACTGCGTAGGCTTGGGCCATCTGAAGAGGGTTAGTTTCTACGCCACCACCTAAAGCTACTCCAAGCACACGATCTACATCGCTCATGTTGAGACCAAACTTTTCACCCGCTTCAAAGGCTTTATCAATTCCAAGTTCTTTAACAGTAGCTACTGCAGGTAAATTTAGAGATTTAGCCAAAGCTTGATACATGGGTACTTCTCGTGATGTCTTGATTCCTGCGTAGTTGTCTACTTTATAATCACCATATTGCATGGTATGATTATCCAACTCCTTATTAAGAGACCAACCCGCTTCAACCGCTGGTGTGTACACTATCAAGGGTTTAATAGTCGACCCTGGACTTCTTTTTGATTGGGTTGCATAGTTAAAATTCCTGAAACCTGTCTTATCATCCCCTGCCACTCGACCAACAACTCCTCGAACTCCACCCGTTTTTGGCTCCAAAGCGACACTACCAGACTCTGCATGTGTCCCATCTTCAGCTGTCGGAAAGAGCGAAGTATTTTGATAGATAACCTGCATATTTGCTTGGTAATTTTGATCTAGCTCCGTATAAATTCTATAACCGTTATTAACGATTTCTTCCTCTGTTAGATTATACTTTTCAATAGCTTCATTAACAACTGCATCAAAATAGGAAGGATAACGGTAGTCTGATATTTTCCCTTCATAACTATCTTTCAATTGAGAAGCCATATCAACACTTGCTGCTTCTGCTTCCTTATTTTTATCAAGGTAGCCGGCAGCCACCATATTTTGTAAGACAGTATCTCTTCGATTAGTTGAATGCTCAATGGAATTCAGAGGATTGTACAATTCTGGGCCTTTAAGCATGCCTGCTAAAGTGGCAGCTTCATCAAGAGTTAATTCCGATGCCGAAACTCCAAAGTACTTTTTACTAGCATCCTCAACACCCCAAACTCCATTACCGAAGTAGGCATTGTTCAAATACATGGTTAGAATTTCTTTTTTACTGTATTTTTTGGTTAATTCTAAAGCAAGAAAGAATTCTTTAGCCTTTCTCTGAACAGTTTGGTCTTGTGAAAGATAAGCATTTTTCGCTAACTGTTGGGTAATTGTAGAACCACCACCCGAGCGACCAGCTGTTAGGATAGCTAGGAAAAAGCGACTATAGTTAATTCCACTATTTTTATAGAAGCTTCTATCTTCTGTCGCAATAACAGCATTCTGCAAATCTTCACTAATTTCCGAAAGTTCAACATAGGTCCCTTTTTGACCTGACAAGGCACCAGCCTCATTCTCTTCTCTATCAAAAATCACCGTTCTTGTTTTCAAAGCATTCTGCAAGTCTGTAACATTTGTCGATTTAGCCAAGGCAAATAGATAAACCCCAACAAACAAGCTTGCACTTAGTCCAAGAATTAGAAAGATTTTGGTCAGATGATAGCGACGCCAAAATTTTCGAATAGGTCCGACTTGCCCAACTTTCTTTCGCCCACCTCTTGACCGTCTTAAATTAGTCGAGGTATTTTCTTCATTATTAACTTCATCGATTTCTATTTCTTCCATTTCAGCTTCATCTTTCTTAAATAAAGAAAGAAATTTTTCAAATAATGTATCTAATTTCATGCGTTTATTTTATCATCTTCCCCATAGGATGACAAGAATTTAGCTAGTTTCTCTATCCAAATAATCTTTTTTTTGTTACAATATCTGTATGAAATTTACCTTTGTTATTCCTGACTCTCTTCCTGAAATGACTGTCAAAGTCTTCTTGGAAGAACAACTACTCATTCCGAGAAAAATACGGCATTTCTTGAGAATTAAAAAGCACATTCTCATCAATCAAGAAGAAGTCCACTGGCATCAAACTGTCAAAGCCGGAGATGAATGTCAACTGATCTTCGACGAGGAGGATTATCCTACAAAAGAAATTGTTTGGGGGAATTCTAATCTTGTCCAAGAAGTCTACCAAGATCAACATTTGATTATCGTTAACAAACCTGAAGGTATGAAAACTCACGGGAATCAACCAGATGAGATTGCTCTTCTCAACCATGTCACCGCCTATGTAGGCCAGACTTGCTATGTCGTTCATAGACTAGACAAAGAAACAAGTGGACTCGTACTATTTGCTAAAAATCCATTTATATTGCCCATCCTCAATCGATTATTGGAGAAAAAAGAAATCTCCCGCGAATACTGGGCTCTGGTTGAGGGAAAAATAGGAACTAAAGAGCTTGTTTTTCGAGACAAAATCGGTCGCGATCGTCACGATCGTAGAAAAAGAGTTGTGGATCAAAAAAATGGTCAATACGCCGAAACCCAAGTAACTCGATTGAAACAATTTCAAAACAAAACTAGCCTCATTCGTTGTCGATTAAAAACAGGACGTACTCATCAGATTCGAGTTCATCTATCTCACCACGGTCATCCAATCCTTGGAGACCCTCTCTACAATCCACATTCAAAAACTAAAAGACTAATGCTTCATGCATTTAAACTTTCCTTTGTCCATCCTCTGACCTTAAACAAATTAAGCTTTACTGCGCTATCAGACACATTTGAAAGAGAATTAAACCAAAATGGATGACACTATCATCCATTTTTTCTTATAGATACCAAAAAAAGCAAGACCAGTTGGCCTTGCTTTTATCGACTCAAGAATTATTTAGCGATTTTAGCGAAGTATTCAAGAGTACGTACAAGTTGTGCAGTGTATGACATTTCGTTGTCGTACCATGAAACAACTTTAACCAATTGTTTACCGTCAACATCAAGAACTTTAGTTTGAGTTGCGTCAAACAATGAACCGTAAGACATACCTACAACATCTGAAGATACGATTGGATCTTCTGTGTAACCGTATGATTCATTGGCTACTGCTTTCATAGCTGCATTCACTTCATCAACAGTTACATTCTTTTCAAGAACAACTACCAATTCAGTTACTGAACCAGTTGGTGTAGGAACGCGTTGTGCAGCTCCGTCAAGTTTACCGTTCAATTCTGGGATTACAAGACCAATAGCTTTAGCAGCACCAGTTGAGTTAGGTACGATGTTAGCAGCACCAGCGCGAGCACGACGGAGGTCACCTTTACGGTGTGGCCCATCAAGGATCATTTGGTCACCAGTGTAAGCGTGGATAGTAGTCATCAATCCTTCTACAACACCAAAGTTGTCTTGAAGAGCTTTAGCCATTGGAGCCAAGCAGTTTGTAGTACATGAAGCACCTGAGATAACTGTTTCAGTACCGTCAAGAACGTCGTGGTTAGTGTTAAATACAACTGTTTTAACATCTGATCCACCAGGAGCAGTGATAACAACTTTTTTAGCTCCACCTGGGTGCAAGTGTTTTTCAGCAGCTGCTTTAGTAGCAAAGAAACCAGTTGCTTCAAGAACGATTTCTACACCATCGTTAGCCCAGTCAATTTGTTCTGGATCACGTTCAGCAGAAACTTTAACGAATTTACCGTTAACTTCAAATCCACCTTCTTTAACTTCCACAGTTCCGTCGAAACGACCTTGAGTTGTGTCATATTTCAACAAGTGTGCAAGCATAACTGGATCTGTAAGGTCGTTGATGCGAGTAACTTCAACACCTTCTACGTTTTGGATACGGCGAAAAGCAAGACGACCGATACGTCCGAAACCGTTAATACCAACTTTAACTACCATTAGTGATTTCCTCCTTATGAAAATCATGAAAATTTTATTGTGAAAAGAGTAACTTGAATCACTACAAATCACCTTTCAACATACCTATTATATAACTATTTGAGTTTAATTGCAAGCGCTGGCCTTGTTTTTCTGATAAGCTTTGGCAATATTTTCATTTCTTTACTTAGCCTTGCAGACTACTCCAATTCTATGCATTTCTTAATAAAAACATATTCTCTAAGCATAAAAAAACCGAGGTTTACCCTCGGTTTTGGCTGATAATCAATTATTTACGGCGTCCTGGTCTTTCTTTGTAACCATAGTATGCATCTTCGATGATTTCTTGCATATGGTCAACCATTGGAAGACGTGGGTTTGCAGGTGAACATTGGTCTTCATAAGCAAGGAAGGCCAATTCACGTGAATGTTCTTTCCATTCTTTTTCGTCAATACCTTGTGCTTTGAAGTTCATTTGGATACCTACGCGCTCACCGAGTTCGTAAACAGCTTTTGCGTAAGATTCAACCCCTTCTTCTGGTGTAGAAGCTGGAAGTCCAAGCATACGAGCGATATCTTGATATTTCTCGTCTGCACGGTAGTAGTTGTACTTAGGCCATGTAGCTGTCTTAGCTGGGCGAGTACCGTTGTAACGGATAACGTATGGAAGCAAGATTGCATTTGTACGACCATGGATTGTGTGGAATTGCGCACCAATCTTATGGGCCATTGAGTGAGAAATACCTAGGAAGGCATTGGCAAAGGCCATACCAGCGATTGTTGAAGCGTTATGCATTTTCTCACGTGAATGGAAGTCTGCGTTCTTAACTGAGCTTTCAAGGTTTTCAAATACAAGCTTGATGGCTTGAAGTGCAAGACCGTCAGTGTAGTCGCTAGCCATTTGTGATACATAAGCTTCAGTCGCGTGAGTCAATACGTCCATACCAGTGTCAGCAGCTACAAATCCAGGAACTGTCAATACCAAAGCAGGGTCTACGATTGCCACAGTTGGTGTCAATGAATAGTCAGCGATTGGGTATTTACGGTTGTTTGCTTTATCAGAGATAACGGCAAATGGAGTTACTTCTGATCCTGTACCAGATGTAGTTGGGATAGCGATGAATTTAGTCTTCTTACCAAGCAATGGGAATTTGAAGGCACGTTTACGGATATCCATGAATTTTTGTACAAGGTCACGGAAGTCCACTTCTGGTTGCTCGTAGAAGAGCCACATAACTTTAGCAGCATCCATTGGTGATCCACCACCAAGAGCGATGATTGTATCTGGTTTGAAAGAGCGCATAATCTCAGTACCACGTTCAACTGTAGTGATATCTGGATCTGGTTCTACATCTGCAAAGATTTGGTAAACAACCTTATTGCGACGAAGGTCAAGCTGTTCGATGATACGATCAAGGAAGCCAAGCTCTACCATAGCGTGGTCAGTAACGATCATGACACGCTCAACGTCACGACATTTTTGAAGGTATTGAATTGAATCACGTTCAAAGTATGTTTTTGAAGGAAGTTTCATCCATTGCATGTTATTTCTCCGTCTTCCGACTTTTTTGATATTCAAGAGGTTAATGGCGCTAACGTTATCCCCAACTGAGTTACGTCCGTAAGAACCACATCCGAGTGTCAATGATGGCAAGAAGGCATTATAAACGTCCCCGATACCACCGAAAGTAGAAGGTGAGTTACAGATAACACGAATAGCTTTAACAGCTTTACCAAATTCTTTAGTCAATTCTTCATCAGCAGTATGGATGGCAGCTGAGTGTCCAAGACCGTTAAATTCAACCATTTGACGAGCTTTAGCAATACCATCTTCACGGCTTTCAGATTTCAAAACTGCGATAACTGGTGACAATTTTTCACGAGTCAATGGCTCGTTTTCACCAACTTCTTTACATTCTGCAGCAAGAATGTTTGTTCCTTCTGGAACAGTAAATCCTGCTTGTTCTGCAATCCAAGTTGCTGGTTTACCAACGATGTCAGCGTTCAATTTTGCACCAGCACAGTTTTTGCTATTTGCTTTCACGCCGAAGCAGAACTCTTCAAGAAGTGCTTTTTCTTTTTTGTTTACAAAGTAAGTATGGTAAGATTTGAACTCTGCTACAAATTCATCGTAAATTTCTTTATCAATGATAACCGCTTGTTCAGATGCACAGACCATACCGTTGTCAAATGATTTAGACATTACGATATCGTGAGCAGCTTGGCGGATGTTAGCTGATTTTTCAACATAAGCTGGAACATTTCCGGCACCTACCCCAAGAGCTGGTTTACCACATGAGTATGCCGCTTTAACCATGGCATTACCACCTGTTGCAAGGATAGTTGCAATACCTTCGTGGTTCATCAATGCACTAGTTGCTTCCATAGATGGTTCAGTAATCCACTGTACACAGTTTTCAGGAGCACCTGCTTTAATAGCTGCATCACGCACGATTTGAGCTGCGTGAGCTGATGATTCTTGAGCTGATGGGTGGAATGCAAAGACAATAGGATTACGAGTCTTCAATGAAATCAACGCTTTAAAGATTGCTGTTGAAGTAGGGTTTGTTGTTGGAGTGATCCCACAAACAACACCAACTGGTTCAGCGATAAGAGTCAATCCTGTTACATCATCTTCTTCGATAACACCAACTGTTTTAGTGTGGCGCATGTTGTTTACTACGTGCTCACAAGCAAATAGGTTTTTAGTTGCTTTATCTTCAAATACTCCACGTCCTGTTTCTTCAAAGGCATGTAAAGCCAATTCTCCGTGAGCATCAAGAGCTGCAACTGAAGCTTTTGCTACGATATAATCGACTTGATCTTGGTCAAGTTTACGCATTTCTTCAAGGGCAACTAAAGCTTTTTGCACCAAACCATCGACATGCTTTTCAGCAGCGAGTTTCTTTTCTTCTGGTGTTACAGTTTTTTTATCAGCCATATTTTCCTCCATAGCTTTCAAGGATTGTAAGTCCTTTGTTAATTTTTTCACAAGTTTATTATAACTCTTTTTTAAACGTTTGTAAACAGTTTCATAGACATTTCACAAACTTTTTTTATTTGTTTGTGAAAACAATTTCAAATATACCCACACATGCACTTTTTCACTTAAAGTTTGTGAATTATTCCATAAAAGTTTTATTTTTCACAAACTTAGTTGTAAAAGAGTCTTGTAAGCCGTTTTTATTTCCATGTAAGCGCTTTCTGTCGGTCTGGAAGAATACCTCCTTCTAGGAGGAGGTTATTGTGCTTGTTGAAATAAACCTTGTTTGAAGTCCCCTTCATAGACTACTTCTTGTTCGGTAGTCAGTTTTCCTTTTCCTTCAGCTTGGCCATTTACAAAGTCTCCCTCATATACCCAACCTGCTTTAGCTTGGTAGGTACCTTTACCATTGAAGGCACCATTGTTAAATTCTCCAGTATAGGTATCACCGTTTGAGAAGGTAACAGTGCCCTGACCATTCATCTTACCACGAACTAGGCTCCCGTCATAAATAATAGCATCGTTATCAAGCTTAAGAACGCCCTGTTTTGGAAGATTGGTCAGAAATACGAGACCTGCACAGACAACAATGACGATTACTGTCGCAATTTCTAAACGGGGACGTGTTAAATAGACACTATATTTTTCATAGAGTTGTTTTAAATTTTCCATGTTCACTCTCATTTTCTAAGCGACTTAACCAAGCCTGGCAACCAGTTAAAACTCGGTCATAAGTTTCTTCAAAATCACCTGTATACCAGGGATCTGGAACGCTTTCAGATGCAAAAGGCTGTATCTTGTATTGTTGTTCTTGTGGACACATCTGACGCAAATCAGCGAGATTAGACTCATCCATCCCAATGATATAGTCAAAATACTCAAAATCTTTTTTAGAAATTTGTTGGGAAGTTTTTGAAGTATCATAAGGAACGCCATGACTTCGAAAGATGCCTTGCGTTCCTTTGTGGATTGGATTACCGTGTTCCCAGGAAGAAGTCGCACGACTTTGAATCTCATATTTATCGGTCAGGGATTTCATTACAAATTCCGCCATAGGACTACGACAAATATTGCCAAGACAGACAAAGACAACTTTTTTCATCATTGTTCCTCTCATTTATAGAAAAACGGGAATGCATTCCACCCCGTTTTATTCTTCAATAGCACTGCCTTCTTCGATAACTGCACCTTCAGGTGTGACAGCTTCTTTGACTGGCAAAACTGTTCTAATTGCGCCTAATTCAAAAGTCAAGTATACTCCGTCTACATCAAGTACAATCGTTTTGTTTTCAGTATCAACTTCGTCGACTGTACCGTAGAGACCACCGATAGTGATTACTTCGTAGCCTTTTTGAAGTTTGTTGAGGCTCTCCATACGTTTTTCAGCTTGTTTTTTTTGAGAACGTTGCATGAAGAACATCAAGCCGAACATCAAAACAAGCATAATCAAGAATGTTAAATTCCCACCCATTATTTTTTCTCCTTTGTAATTCAGATAAAACTACTATAACAAATTTTAAGTGTTTTTACAAGATTAGGCCATGCTTTTCTATCAAGAAAGAGGCTGGGACAAAAATTCCCAACCTCGACTTTTTTAGCAATATGCCTCTATATTATTTCAAGTTGTTTACAAGTTCTACTAAGTTTTCAACTGTAAATCCATATTCTGCTAAAACTTTTGGTGCTGGGGCAGAAGCTCCAAAAGTATCAATACCAAGAACCGCTCCATCAAGACCAACGTATTTGTACCAGTTTTGAGTTGCTCCCATTTCTACTGCTACACGACGACGAACTGCATTTGGTAGAATCTCTTCCTTGTAGGCTGCATCTTGCGCATCGAAGACATCTGTAGATGGCATGCTGACCACGCGCACCTTGCTACCTTGACTTGCCAATTCTTTAGCAGCTGCAACAGCAAGATTAACCTCTGAACCAGTCGCAATCAAGATAGTGTCGAAGTCTGCTGCATTTTCATAAACGACATAAGCACCTTTCGCAACCTTGTCAAAGTCTGTTCCTTCCTCAACAGTCAAGTTTTGACGAGTCAAGACAAGAACAGTCGGAGTTTTCTCGCTTTTAACTGCTTGATACCAAGCTGCTTGTGTTTCACGTGCATCAGCAGGACGGAAGACATTCAAGTTTGGCATAGCACGAAGACCTGCCAAGTGTTCAATTGGCTCATGAGTTGGACCATCTTCACCAACTGCGATTGAATCGTGAGTGAAGACATAAGTAACTGGAAGACCTTGTAAAGCTGACAAGCGTACAGCTGCTTTCAGGTAATCTGAGAATACGAAGAAAGTTCCTCCGTAAACTCGAAGTCCACCGTGAAGAGCCATTCCGTTCAAGACAGTACCCATTGCAAATTCACGAACACCAAACTGGATGTTGCGATTCAAGCGATTTGCATCATCTTGAAGCCCATCAGTTTTGATGTAAGTCATATTTGAATGAGCGAGGTCAGCTGATCCACCAAGGAAAGTTGGCAATTTAGCAGCCACAACATTCAAGGCATCTTGGCTTGAGTTACGCGTCGCTTGAGAGAAGCCATTTTCTAAGGCTGGGAAGTCTTCTGGAGTCAATTCAACTGGATCGCGCCCTTCGATGATTGATTCCACTTCTGTAGCAAGTTCTGGGTGAGTTTCTTTGTAATCTGCGACTAGTTTTGTCCATGCTTCATAGGCTGATGCGCCACGATCTGCAACATTTTCTTTGAAATCAGCATAAACCTCTGCTGGGATTTCAAATGGTTCGTAGTCCCAACCGAGGGCTTGACGAGTTGCTGCAGTTTCATCCGCGCCAAGAGGGGCACCGTGTACGGCATTAGTCCCTTGTTTGTTTGGAGAACCATAACCAATAACAGTTTTCACTTCGATCAAAGATGGTTTTCCTGAAGCCTTAGCTTCTTCGATAGCAGCATGAATAGCTTCTAAGTCTGTTCCATCTTCTACCAAGGCTGTATGCCAATCATAAGCATTGTAACGATCGCGGACACTTTCTGTGAAAGAATCTTTTGTCTCACCATCCAAGTTGATATCATTTGAATCATAAAGAACAACCAACTTGTCAAGCTTTTGCAAGCCTGCATAAGAAGCAGCTTCACTTGAGACACCTTCCATCAAGTCACCATCTCCACAGATAACGTAAGTGTAGTGGTCAAAGATGTTGTAACCTTCACGATTGTACTTAGCTGCAAGGAAGCGTTCTGCTTGAGCAAAACCAGTCGCAGTTGCAATCCCTTGTCCTAGAGGACCTGTTGTGGCATCAACTCCTGCTGTATGCCCAAACTCTGGGTGACCTGGTGTTTTAGAACCCCATTGACGGAAGTTCTTCACCTCATCCATACTCACATCTTCAAAACCAGAAAGGTGAAGGAGGGCATAGAGGAGCATTGAACCATGACCCGCTGAAAGAATAAAACGGTCGCGGTTAATCCAGTTTGGTTGGGCTGGATTGATACGGAGATTTTTTGTAAAAAGACTGTAGGCCATCGGAGCTGCACCCATGACTACCCCTGGGTGACCTGAGTTGGCTTTATTGATAGCGTCAATACCTAGAAAACGAATCGCATTAACAGATAGATTTGACATAGAATTTCCTTTCTCTTTGAGGTGATAGGTCTATCACATATTCTATTTGTACTATTATATGAAAATTATCCGTATCGTGCAACATACGGATAACCTCCAGAAAAAATTTTTATATTAAAGCAAGGCTTTGAATTGGATATTTGAGTCTTGTTCAAAGCAGTCATCAAAACCACGTGGGTGATGATATTCTATTAAGTGTTGGTCTTGAGGATAAGTGTATTTACCACCAACTTCCCAGATAAATGGATGGAAATCGTATTGCAAGCGATCTTTTCTCATTTTCCAAAGTTCTAGGATTTCATTCGTAGAAGCCATGAAGTTAGACCAGATATCATAGTGAACTGGGATAATGACTTTTGCACGTAGATTTTCTGCCATGCGAAGAAGGTCGATAGATGTCATTTTATCTTGGATACCTACTGGGTTTTCACCATAGTTATTCAAAGCAACATCAATTTTAAAGTCTTTACCATGTTTCGCAAAGTAGTTTGAGAAGTGAGAATCCGCACCATGATAAATGGTTCCACCTGGTGTTTCAAAGACATAGTTAACAGCCTTTTGAGCCATTTCTTCATCTGTAACAGCTAAGCCAGCAAGTTCGCCACCTGTCTCATCAGCACCGTTCACTGGCAGCGTTACCAAGCAAGTGCGGTCAAATGATTCTACCGCATGAATCTTCATGTCTTTTAGTTCAATAGTATCACCTGGTTTGACAACGATGATGCGTTCTTTTGGAACACCCCATCCTTCCCAGATTCGTCCACAATGATAAGGACCGATAAACTTAACATGTTCTAACTTAGGATTATTGAGAATTGCTGCAGCTGTGTATGGGTCGATATGGTCACTATGGAAGTGTGAAACCAAGTAGTAGTCGAGTTCATTGATAGCAAATGGATCGATAACCATTGGCTGAACACGTAAGTTTGGTTGCAATTTACGAACACCTGCCATATTTGCCATTTGGTGTCCGCGAACCATATCTTTCACTTTTTTAGTTGATTTTCCACGGTTTGACCAAAGGTCCATGACAACGTTAGCACCACCTGGTGTTTTAATCCAAGTACCACAGTTGCCTAGCCACCACATGGCAAAGTTGCCTTCAGGAACGACTTCTTCTTCGATTTCTTCGTTCAACCATGTTCCCCACTCTGGGAAAGTTGCTAAAATCCATGATTCTCTTGTAATTTCTTTTACGTTTGGCATTTGAAATCCTCCATATTTTGTTCAAGTATTTATTTCATACTTAGTATAACACCGACCGATATATTAAAAAAGACCAAGAAAAACACAGGCTTGTGTTCATCATTGGACTGTGATGTTTATGATTCATCTAAAAAAGCTTGGATGACTAATTCTTGGTTGATTAAAAGTTGAATTTCTTCTTGTAATTTTGATGCAGCGTGTTTATCAGATATATAGGTAGCAATAATTGTTGAGAGATTATCCTTGAAGGTTCGACCATCTTTTCGAAGAACCTTATTTTTCATAAAGTCTGTTATGCGTAAAATATCTTCTGCCTCAAGTATAGGGTTTACCTTTAGCACTGGGAAGCGACTCTCAAGCTCATCGTTTGTTGTAATAAGTAAATCAACCTGAGTAATATCCTCCACGCTTTTGAACTGCTCAGTGGTAAAGACTGCCCCAATCTGTTCGTTTGGAAGATAGAAGCGACATTGTTTAAGTAAGAGTTTAGAAACGCCAACTCCTTCATCACACACAATATAAATCTTCTTGGTATTGTTTTGAATCGATGGAGTATACTTTAAAAATCCTCCAACGTGAATGGTCAGATAGGCAATCTCATCATCCGTCAATCGAATCTGCCAGGCTTCTTCTAGCACTTCAGCACATTTTTTTGTAATTACGAAAAGCTCACTATACTTGGAACGAATCTGCCGAGTCAAAGGATTTTTTGAGAAGATCCCATAATTTTTTCTAAATAGTAGAGCCTTACAATGAATCACGAGATTCCTCAACAAGTCTTCTTTCTGTTCAATCTCCATTCTGGTTTGGGATTCAAAATACCAAATAAACTCTTCTAAAGCCATTCTCAAATGCTGAAAATCTTTACTTTCTGCATGGATGTCTCGATCTTTTCGATAGGATAACAAAAGAATGGCTAACAGAGATCTATCTAATTCTGAAAATGAGATTCCAAATGTTTCAAACAAGCGTTCTCCTAGTTTCTTAGACACCTGGTATTCTATCCTCTTTCGAATCAATGAAAATTCTTGATCAATTTCTTGATGTTTATCTTGATTTCGAGTAACGGTATCACACCCTAGTAGAAGATAGGGAAGAACCTGTAACATAAATGTGACTTCGTGATGGTTTATTTTTTTCCCCAAATCTTGCTCAACCAACGGAACCTGTTTTTTGAGAAATTGATTGATCTCATCGGAAAGAAGCATCTCACCGTCTAATCGTTCCTTGATCTTTTCCTCTAAAATAGCAACAAAGGCTGGATTTTCTTCCATAAAGATATGATAGAGAAGGGATTGAAGATACTGGATTTTATTTAGAGGATGTGCACTCAAGTAGTAACCTCGAGATTTACTAACTTGAAGCGTTACTTGATACTGCTCTAGTGTCAGCTGGTAACGAATAGTATTTAAATCATTTAGGACCGTATTTCGAGAGACTTCTGTTAATTCCATGAGTTTTTCAAGCGTGATTCTCTCTTTGGAAATACCAATCAGAAGGAGCATCAGCTGCATCCGCTCGTTGGCACTCATGATGTAATCATAAGAATCAACTTCGTCTAATAATTGACGACAAGCTTCTCTTTGTTCATCGGTCAAGTAAATACCAATCCGAGGCAGACTGATGATATGCAAATTCTCATCATCCAAAGCATCATTGATTTTATCAATGTGATAGTAGATTTTTCTTCGAGATTGAGCTAGATCTTTCGAAATCGTCATAATCGTTTTGGACGTTTCTTGATCCATCAAATATTGAAGCAAGTCACAGCTCGCCTTATCTAAAACCATAATTCATACTCCTATATTTGTCAATCGCTTCCAAAACAACTTTATAATGGTATCACATTCGTACAGACTTTGCAATTATATGCTGTAAACTCCTAACAGTGGATACTTACAACTACAAAAGCGAGGCTTGGATCGAAAGGTCCTAGCCTCTTTTCAATTCAATTTCTTATTTTTTTTGACCGTAATAAGCATTTGGTCCATGTTTACGTTGGTAGTGTTTTTCTAGGATGTACCGAGGAGCAGGTTCAACTCTTGGATTGATTTGCTCTGTAAAGCGATTCATCTTAGATACTTCCTCTAGTACAACAGAGTGATAGACAGCATTCTCTGGGTTTTTGCCCCAGGTGAATGGACCGTGATTACGTACGACAATCCCTGGTACTTCAACAGGGTTGAGACCACGACGTTCAAACTCTTCTACGATAACCAGGCCAGTATCTTTTTCATAGGCCACTTCTACTTCATCCTTAGTCAAACTACGAGCGCAAGGGATTGAACCGTGGAAGTAGTCTGCATGGGTTGTTCCGTAGAAAGGAATATCACGACCTGCCTGAGCCCAACCAACGGCTTCAGTCGAATGGGTATGGACCACACTAGCAATCTCTGGCCAAGCCTTATATAACTGCACATGAGTTGGAAGATCAGAAGATGGTCTTAAATCTCCTTCTAGAACCTTGCCATCCAGGTCAGTTACCACCATATTTTCAGGTGTCAATTCGTCATAATCTACACCTGATGGTTTGATAACAATGACACCGAGTTCGCGATTGACTTCCGATACATTGCCCCAGGTAAATTTAACAAGTCCATGTTTTGGCAATGATTGATTGGCATCACAGACTCGTTTACGCATATCATTAATTACTTGATTCATCTTACATCAGACCTGCTTTCTTAATAAGTGGGTAGAGAAAGGCTTGGGCCTCTTGAATGGCTGCGCGTGTCTCTTCTACAGTTTCACAATTTTCAGACCACATTTCGATTAGGAAAGGACCATTATAATTGGTTTGCTTTAAAATATCGAAAGCTTCTTCCCATTTGACACAACCTTGCCCAAAAGGTACATCTCGGAACTGGCCCTTTGAACTTTCTGTCACTGCATAAGTATCCTTGAGATGGAGAGCTGCGATGGCATGATGGCCGAGATAAAATTCACTGTAAACATCATTATGCCATGCAGACACATTCCCAATATCTGGATAGACAAAGAGGTATGGAGAGTCAATTTCTTTCTCTATAGCCAAGTATTTTTCGATGCTATTGACGAAAGGATCATCCATAATTTCAATAGCAAGTACCACCTGAGCTTCTTCAGCCCAGTCACAAGCTTTTCTCAAATTTTTGATAAAACGTTGGCGTGTCTGGGGGGACTTTTCCTCATAGTAAACGTCGTAACCAGCTAGTTGAATCGTACGAACTCCTAAGTCTTGGGCTAGTTCGATACATTTTTTCATGAGTTCCAGAGATTTTTCCTCTAAAATTGGATCATTTGATCCCAATGGGTAGCGACGATGACCTGAAAAACAGATAGAAGGAATACGAACTCCAGTTTCATAAATCGCTTTGACAACTTCCAAGCGTTCTTCCTTGCTCCAGTCCAGTCTTGCTAAACGCTCGTCACGTTCATCAATAGACATCTCGACAAAATCAAAGCCTAACTCCTTGGCAAAATTTAAACGTTCTAGCCAAGAAAAGTGTGTAGGGGTTGCCTTTTCATAAATTCCAATTGGACGTGCCATGGTTTACCCCCAAATTCGTTTGATTTCATCCTTGAAGGCACGCGCTGCTCCTGCTGGATCTGCAGCCTCTGTAATTCCACGACCTGCGATAAAGGTAAAGACATCAACACCTTCAAAAAGTTTGAGAGTATCTACATCTAGACCACCTGTTACAGACACACGGAAGCCCATGTCAATGAGTTTTTTAACCTTATTAAGATCTTTTTCACCCCAAGTTTCACCAGCAAGAAGGGCATCACGAGATTGGTGATAGATAGCTTGTGAGATACCAGCATCTAGCCAAAGCTGAGCTTGTTCAAAAGTCCAATCGCCATAAAGTTCAATCTGGATTTCGCCTTGGTCTCCACGTTCAGCCTTGATAGCCTTTAGAGCTGCTTCCATAGTAGGGATTGTTGCACAACAGATACAAGTCATCCAATCTGCTCCACGAACGGCATTATTTTTGGCAACTGTTCCACCAGCATCGGCACATTTTGTGTCTGCCACAATAATTTTATCCGGGAAAAGACTGCGCAAGACCTCAACCAGTTCACTTCCAACTTGAAGCAAGCAAACAGTTCCAGCTTCGATAATATCTACTTCCTGACCAACAGAAACAGCTGCTTTAATCGCGCCTTGCAAGTCTGAATGGTCTAATGCAACTTGTAAATTAGGTATTCTTTTTGTCATCTCTTTATCCCTCTTTCTAACTTTCCAAATCCAATCCTTCGAGATAAGGGCTATCTTTAGATTCTTCAATCATCGCCAAAACATCTTCTTTAGTCTGGCAAGCCTGTAAACGTGCAATAGAATCTTCTAATTCAAATAAGGCAATGATTTGTGGAATGGCTACACTTGTGTGAATTTTTGAGCTTGTTGCTGCTAGTGCTAACAAAACTGAGACCTCTTTCCCATCTGAAAATACAACAGGATTTTGTAAGGTAATCAATGAAAAAGCATCTCTTTGCACTCCCGCTTCTGGTCTAGCATGGGGCATAGCCATACCTGGCATTAAGATATAGTAAGGGCCATACTCTTCAGTCGATTCGATAATAGCATCATAATACTCTGGCAAAATTGCTCCACTTTCAATCAAGGGATCTACTGCTACCTTGACTGCTTCTTTCCAATCGTTAGCCTCTAAACCTAGTCGGATCGAGTCATTGTCAATTAAAGCTTGTTTTAAATTCATATCTGCCTCCTTTATTTAAAGAGGGAGAAGGACAGAAACGATAACTCTCAGTTTCTGTCCAGCCCCCTCCAACCTTTTACTGTAGTGCTTGACTGAGTTTTTCAGTGATTTCTTTATCATCCATCAAGTTGTCAAGCCCGATTAACTTCCCATTAGTCCGACCTTCCAATTCTTGAATCAAATGAAGAGAAGCGATTACGATGTCATAGCCTGCTGCTAAACCTTTTGCTTCACCGACACTGCATGAATTAACTGTAAAGTCTGTTTGATTAAGCTTACGGAGGGCATTTTCAACCTTCATCTTGATAACCATAGATGAACCCATTCCATTTCCGCACGCTGCTAATACTTTAACCATTTTATTTTCTCCTTTTCTAGAAACTAAGCTTCTTCTTGAACTTCACCGTTGTAGTATTTTTCTTTATCTTTTGCTTTTGCAAATTGAAGTTGAGGAATAACAAGCAAGAAGAGACACACAAGTACATAACCAACAATACCGAGGTATTTAAAGATATAGCCAAATCCGAGCCATGGGAATTCAAAGTCGATATTTCCATGGTAACCACCGTAAGATGCTAAGTCGAGAAGGGCTACACATAGAGCTCCTAGGGCAACTTGAAGGACACCTGAGATGAAGGATAGGATAACGGCTGCTTTCCATCCGCCACGCTTATCAGCATAGACCGCGATGGCTGCATTATCAAAGAACACTGGTACAAATCCTGTAATAATAAGGACAGGGTTTTTAAAGACGATGAGCAAGACAATTGTAATCAATTGACCAATCAAACCAAAGGCAAATCCAGACAAGACAGCGTTTGGAGAACCAAATCCATAAGAAGCTGCAACGTCAACTGCTGGGAATGAACCTGGCAACAATTTGTTTGAAATACCTTGGAAGGCATTTGTCAACTCAGATACGAACATGCGGACACCTTGCATCAAAACGAACAAGTAAACTGAGAAGGTGAAGGCTGTTTGGATAATGTACATAAAGAAATCTTGTTTTGCAGGATTGAATAGAGTTCCTGAAGTGATGACTTCTTTATTAGACATAATGTCTGGACCCAAGATTAACAGAATGGCTCCGAAGAATACGAGCATCAAGGTAGCAGATGCAACAACTGTATCGTGGAAGATTGAGAGAAACTTAGGCAATTTAAGATTGTCTAGACTTTCTTCTTTCTTACCAAAGCGTCCTGCCACTTTATCTACAAACCAGATTGCAAATTGTTGTTGGTGACCAATCGCAAATCCGCCACCACCAGTCAGACGTTGAGTTGCCTCAACAGTCATATTTGAACTAACTGACCAGTAAAGGCCACAGATGATACCGATTGCTGCTGTACCATAAGCATTGCGCAATTGTGGGACTAAGAATAGAACCATAAGAGATACAGTCGCAGCTTGTTGTACCATGATGTGACCAGTAATAAAGAGGGTTCTTACTTTCGTAATCTTGCGTAGAGCTACAAGCAAGATATTTACTCCAAAACCGATCAATAGAGCTGTAGTTGCAGTTCCGACGAAATCTGGAAACTCAGCTGCAATTTTGTTGTTTGCTGCAGCAAGGCCAAAGTAAGGGTCGATAACCGCTGCACCAATTTGGAATTTGTAGTTAAGGGCTGCCAAGATTGGACGGAAAGTTGTAACCAAACCACCAGCACCCACGTTGAGCAACATATAGCCTACTGTTGCTTTAACGAAACCTGAGAAAACATCATGAGCAGGTTTTTTCAAAAGTGCATATCCTATCAACACCAATAAACCTACGAAAAATGCGGGATTCTGCAAAATATTGCTAGAAAACCAATTTAGAACACTTGAAATGACTTCCATAATTGTTCTCCTTTTGAATTGTTTTTGTAAGTTTATTATATAATGTGAAAACGGAAACAAAAAGACCAAGAATTACACAGCGGACTGTTCACTCTTGGACTGTATGATTTATGATATTTTACGGCTTATCTTATTTTCTCGTAGCTAGATAAAAGGGAAGAATTGTTTCATAAGATTCCAGTAGGGCTTCTAGGATTTCTCCTTCAGATGAATTTTCGGCCACTGGAACATCCGATTTAACTAAAACTTTGCGGACTTCCTGATGGGATAATTTTTCTCTTAAAATTTGACGATTTTCCTCAGTAGCCTCCATCTTGTGACTTTCTCCATTTGAGTAGACTAAATAGTAAATTCCGTCTACCACTGGAACTTCTAGGACCTTGGCTTGTTTGCCTAATGTTCGCTCATTCTTCTTACGCTCAATAAAACTCACTTCTAGTGAAACTCCAAAATCAGAAGGGCTTCCATACAAACGAAGGGCTAACATAGGCTCTGTCACTTCTCCCTCACGCTGTAGATAGGCCCAGAAATGCGGTCGCAAACGTTGGGCTTGATTCATCCACTGACTCGTCCCTTGGAGATTCCATTCTGGATGTCTTTCTTGAAAAGCCTTGGCTAAGTGTGTAAAGACCTTTCTGGCTTCCTGCCCCTTGCTCCTCAAATAAAGCATTTTTTCAGCTTCTTGACCTGCCTTCTCGGGTTTTTGATACTGTAAACCAGAGAAAGCTAGATATTCTCTCATTGTATTCAACATAGGATCAACCTCCCTTAGCTAGCAAAAAATCAGGGTGCCCCTGATTTTCCATTTTATTCTGTATCAACCACAACGTAACGATTTGGCTCATCACCTTCTGAGTAACTAGTAACACCCTCCATACGTGAAATAATACGATGGATGATTTTGCGTTCGCTGCTAGACATTGGATCAGTCACCTGACTACGCCCCTCTTCTAGGACACGTGTAGCTAATTTCTGTGCATAGCTCTGCAAGACTTCTGCACGGTGTTCTACATAATCATTAACATTGATGGTAATATAGAAGGTTCTTGAATAGCGGTTATAAAGATAATTTTGCGCTAAAAGCTGGAGAGATTTCAAAACCTTACCATGGTAACCGATAATACGGCCTGGTTCATTAGTATCAATTTGCATATTGATAGAACGGCGATTTGAGGTACTTGAAATTGCTCCCTCAACATCCATATCATCAATAATACCTTGAACATAGTTGGTCACTTCTTCGACCACCTGATCAATATCATAGGTCGGTTCAATCTTCAAACCTAGATTTTCTAAATCATCATTCTGCTCGACTTCTTCCTGCTCTTCCTGCTCTTTAGATTCTTCTGGCAGTAAATCTTTTAGAATGGCAATATGACCAGTCTCCTCTAAAATTGTACTAGCCTCTTTCTCATTTTTTAGAATTTCGGCCTTAACCTCTTCAGAGATCCCTTGTCCTTCTTCCTCGATTTTCTTGATTGCTTCAACAACATGACCTAAGTCTACTGTTGCCTCACTAACAGTCTTAACGGGTTCGTTCTTAGCATTAACTTCCTTTGGAACTCCCTTAACTGCTTGCTGATTTGCCTTCACAACAGTTGTCTCACTAATTGCTTCGATATCAACTTGCGCTGGTTTCTTCCCAAAAAGGCCAAAGAAACCTTTTTTCTCCCTTGAGACAACCTTGATATGCGCCTTCATTCTAGGAATCCCCAATTCCTTCAATCCCGTTTGGATCGCTTCCTCAACAGTTGAACCTGTAAATAATACCATTACAAGATTCCTCCTTACTTTTTCTTTTTCTGTGCTTTCTTGAGAGCTTTTCTCTTCTTGATTTCTAAATCCTTCTTAGCCTGTACTCCTGCCTCACGCTCTGCAATAATCTTGAATGGATTGTTGAGCAGATAGGTTTGGAGCACCTGATAAGCATTGGATACCGCCCAGTATAAGGCAACCCCACTTGGTGAATACATGGCAAAGAAGAAAATCATGACTGGCATTGCATACATCATTCCTGTCATAGCACCATTTTTCTCAACCATGGCCTTATTGGATAACCAGGTGCTAAGGAAAGTAAAGATAGCTGCCAGAATAGGCAAAACAAAAGTCGTATCAACACCACCAAGGTTAATCCATAAGAAATAACCCGTTTTTAGAAATTCTACCCTACTCAAAGCTTGGAACAAGGCCAACAAGACTGGCATTTGGATTAAGATTGGCCAAAGAGAAGCTGACTGCTTCACACCATGTTGCTTGAACAACTGACGCATTTCTTGATCCAGCTTGGTACGGCTCTCCATATCCCGTCCCGGATAACGTTCTCGCAACTCCTTAACCAGTGGTTGTACTTCTTGCATCTTTCTAGATGCCACCATCTGTATCTGAAAGACTGGTAAAAGAATGGTTCTGATTAAAAGGGTAAATAAAATAATCCCCAGACCAATACTTGTATCAAATGATAAAAAGCGGATAGTTTCAGCAAAAAAATAAACAAATTTACTCCAAAAACCTGTTGATTCAGCTGTAATCTCACTCGTCGTACCACTAGCCGTGCAGGCGCTCATCACAAATAAAGCAAGCACCATTAAGCTAGTCAACTGTAATTTCTTTTTCACTCCCATTTCCTTCCTGGTAAATCTTTGATAACTTTAATACGTGAAGTAGATTTTTTTCCATTTCCGCGTAGTCCAAGATTTCAACACCTTTTCGAGCAATCACAACAAAATCTACGTTTTCAACCAGCTGATTTTTATGTTCAATCAGAATATGTCGAATTCTTCTTTTGATCTGATTTCTCATGACAGCGTTTCCCAATTTTTTGCTGACAGACAGACCAACTCGAAAATGCTGCTCATTATTTTCTAATCGATAAATAACAAATTTACGATTAGCAAAACTCTCCCCTTTTTTAAATATTGCACTAAAATCTTTCTCTTTTTTTACACGAAAGCGTTTTTTCAAAATTCAACTCCATCTATTAAAACTACTACTATTATACCATAATTTTTCAAAAAGCCAATCATAGCAAGGTTTTAGCCCATTTTACAGAATGAAAAAACTAGTTTTATCCTTTAAATCATATTATTTTTTGACAAATTTACAAATTTGAACATGCTACTTTCTCTTGAGATAAAACAAAAGTCACCCTTTGGAGTGACTTTTGTAGGAGATTATTATGAAAAAGTTAGGATTTTAATTAAATAAAGTTAGGAGGTCTTTATTTAATAATAGTAGTATACAGGTCTATCCTTAAACCCAACTTAAACAGATTCAATTTCTTTTTAATTTTTAAAACTATGGATTGGAGCTGGGATTTGTCCTCCACGTGCAATGAAATCAACAGACGATGCACCGTTGACTTTCATGACTGGAGCTGTTCCTAAAAGGCCACCAAACTCAATCATGTCGCCTTCTTTTCCTTTTGGAATAATACGTACAGCAGTTGTTTTCATGTTGATGACTCCGATAGCAGCTTCATCCGCAATCATTGCCGCAATCGTTTCTGCAGGTGTATCCTCAGGAATGGCAATCATATCCAAACCAACTGAACAGATAGCTGTCATAGCTTCTAATTTTTCCAAATTAAGGGAGCCGTTTTGCACTGCAGCAATCATCCCCTCGTCCTCAGAAACTGGGATAAAAGCACCTGACAATCCACCAACTTGGTTGCAAGCCATAACTCCGCCTTTTTTAACTTGATCATTCAAGAGAGCCAAGGCAGCAGTCGTTCCATGAGTCCCAACTGTCTCTAGCCCCATTTCTTCAAGAACACGAGCTACAGAATCACCCACTGCTGGAGTTGGAGCTAAACTCAAATCGACAATCCCAAAATCAACTCCGAGGCGCTCACTAGCCATTTGACCAACCAATTGACCAATACGGGTAATCTTGAAAGCTGTTTTTTTAACAGTTTCAGCAACAACATCAAAGCTCTGACCACGAACCTTTTCCAAGGCACGTTTAACAACACCTGGACCAGAAACACCGACATTGATGATGACATCTGCTTCACCAACCCCATGAAAAGCGCCTGCCATAAAAGGATTGTCCTCTACCGCGTTGGCAAATACAACCAATTTAGCCGCCCCCATATCAGATAAAGAAGCTGTTTCCTTGATAATGCGTCCCATATCCGCTACTGCGGTCATATTGATACCCGTTTTAGTCGAACCAATATTTACTGATGAACACACCTTATCCGTTTCTGCCAAAGCACGAGGAATGGAGTTGATAAGGATTTCATCACCTTTTTGATAACCCTTTTGTACCAAGGCTGAAAAACCACCAATGAAGTCAACACCAATTTTTTTCGCAGCTTTATCCAGTGCTTTAGCTAAGACTACATAATCCGTCGCATCGGTAGCAGCACCAATCAAGGAAATTGGAGTAACTGATACCCGTTTATTCACAATAGGAATTCCTAACTCAGACGCAATTTCATCTCCAACAGCCACTAAATTAGCTGCTTTTGTAGTAATCTTTTCATATATTTTGTCCGCAGCACGATTGATATCTGGATCGATACAGTCCAAAAGGGAAATCCCCATGGTAATGGTTCTAATGTCAAAGTTTTGCTCCTCAATCATTGCGATTGTTTCGGTAACTTGTCTAATATCCATAAATACCTCCTAGATATTGTACATAGCATCAAAAATAGCTGCACTTTGAATATTGATTTTGACATTCAAAGTCTGACCAAAAACCTCAAATTCGTTTCTAAGATGTGTAAAATCTTGTTTTTCATCACTAGATACCACAGCCATCATAGTAAAGAATTCGTCCAAGACTGTTTGTGAGATATCATCAATATTTAAGCCTAATTCAGCAATTTTTGTCGCAACACCTGCAACAATTCCAGATTTATCTTTACCAACAACAGTAATAATAGCTTTCATGATTAAACTCCATTTCTAACACAGAACGATATCCATTTTGGACAAAAATAAAATGAAAAAGGAGGGTAGAGTAACTAAATCACTTAATAGTGAATAATTATCCAAGTTGAAACCCTAAAAAAATGTCTTAGGTGATCTTGTACCAGGCTAATATTTTTTACCAAGTCGCTAGTTTAGAACTTAAAACTGATAATTTATTGGCACATAACCTCTTTATAGAATATTTTTGAGAAAATGAACATTGTTGATTTTCTTTTTCAATAGTATAGCATATTTCTTACTAAAATACTCAAAAACGCCTGCTTACGAAATTGTTCTTAAGTAAAAAACAATTTCGTAAACAAGCGTCTACCTTATCATCTTATGATGAGTGTTCCCGCTAGGACATAAGTCCTAGCGGTAGACCAGAGCTAGACTAAGAGCACAAGACTCCATCATCATAACACTCAACAAAATTGATGATTTTATACTAATTCGATGATCGCCATTGGCGCTGCATCACCACGACGTGGTTCAGTTTTAAGGATACGAGTGTATCCACCGTTACGCTCAGCATAACGAGGTGCAATTTCTGAGAACAATTTTTGAAGTGCTGTAGTAGAAGTGTACTTATCAGTTGCTTCATCATAGTTTTCAGATGCGATTTCATTACGTACGAAAGCAGCTGCTTGACGACGTGCATGCAAATCACCACGTTTACCTAGAGTAATCATTTTTTCAACAGTTTTACGGATTTCTTTAGCACGAGCTTCTGTTGTCACGATTGATTCGTTGATCAAAAGGTCAGTTGTCAAATCGCGAAGCATTGCTTTACGTTGTGAGCTAGTGCGTCCTAGTTTACGGTAAGCCATTTATTCCTCCTTTATTTATCTTTTAATCCAAGACCCAAATCAATGAGTTTGACTTTCACTTCTTCCAAACTCTTGCGTCCAAGATTTCTTACTTTCATCATCTCTGCTTCAGATTTTTCTGTCAAATCATGCACAGTATTAATACCGGCACGTTTCAAACAGTTATATGAACGCACAGACAAGTCAAGTTCCTCAATCGTACGTTCCAAGATACGGTCGTCCGATTCAGTATCAGCTTCTTTCATCACTTCTGCTGACTTAGCAATCTCTGTAAGATTTGTAAACAAATCAAGGTGCTCTGTCAAGATACGTGCTGAAAGCCCTAAAGCATCTTCTGGAATAATTGTTCCATTAGTCAAGATTTCAAGGGTTAATTTGTCGAAACCATCATTGCTACCTACACGAGCAGGTTCAACTTGATAGTTGACTTTTGTAACTGGTGTATAAATAGAATCTACAGCAAGTGTTCCAACTGGTGCATTATCTTTTTTGTTTTCATCAGCAGGTACATATCCACGACCACTGTTAACAGTCATTGTCGCTTTTAGAGAAGAACCTTCACCGATTGTAAAGAGATAATGATCTGGATTTACAATTTCAATGTCGCTATCTGTCAAGATATCTCCAGCTGTAATTTCAGCAGGACCTTGCACATCTAGTTCAATGATCTTTTCGTCTTTAACGTAAGATTTTACTGCAATACCTTTGATGTTCAGAATGATTTGCATCACGTCTTCGCGAACACCCGGAACTGTATCAAATTCATGCAATACACCTTCGATATTGATAGATGTTACAGCAGCCCCTGGAAGAGAAGCTAGAAGTACACGACGAAGAGAGTTACCAAGTGTTGTACCGTAACCACGTTCAAGCGGTTCGATTACAAACTTGCCATAATCTTTATTTTCATCAATTTTTGTTATATTTGGTTTTTCAAACTCGATCATTTAGTTACTCCCTCTTAAACGAAAAGCAGTGTAAGGTTATGATTATACACGGCGACGTTTTGGAGGACGAGCACCATTGTGTGGCACTGGAGTCACATCACGAATTGCTGTTACTTCAAGACCAGCGGCAGCAAGAGCACGAATAGCTGACTCACGACCAGAACCTGGACCTTTAACAGTAACTTCAACTGACTTAAGACCGTGTTCTTGTGCAGATTTAGCAGCAGCTTCAGAAGCCATTTGAGCAGCAAATGGTGTAGATTTACGAGAACCTTTGAAACCAAGAGCACCAGCTGATGACCAAGCAATTGCATTACCATGCACATCAGTAATCATAACAATAGTGTTATTAAATGTAGCGTGAATATGAGCAATACCAGATTCGATATTCTTTTTCACACGACGTTTACGTGTTGGTTTAGCCAAGACTTTTACCTCCTATATTATTTTTTCTTACCAGCAATCGCAACAGCTTTACCTTTACGAGTGCGAGCGTTGTTTTTAGTGTTTTGTCCACGGACAGGAAGTCCACGACGGTGACGGATACCACGGTATGAACCGATTTCCATCAAACGTTTGATGTTCAAGTTAACTTCACGACGAAGGTCACCTTCAACTTTAATTGCATCCACTTCACGACGGATAGCATCTTCTTGATCTGGTGTAAGATCGCGAACACGTACATCTTCTGAAATTCCAGCAGCTGCCAAGATTTTCTTAGATGTTGGAAGTCCGATACCGTACACATAAGTCAATGAAATTACTACGCGTTTGTCATTTGGAATGTCAACTCCAGCAATACGAGCCATGTTTTCTCCTTTCTATCTTATCCTTGACGTTGTTTGTGTTTTGGATTTGCTGGGCAAATTACCATAACACGACCATTACGACGAATTACTTTACAGTATTCGCAAATTGGTTTGACCGATGGTCTTACTTTCATTTCTTATCCCTCCAAGTTTTTCGATTATTTAAAGCGGTAAGTGATACGTCCACGTGTCAAGTCATATGGACTCATTTCGACAGTAACACGATCTCCCGCTAAAATACGAATATAGTTTTTACGAATTTTACCAGAAACTGTTGCTAAAATCTGATGTCCATTTTCAAGTTCAACCGTAAACATTGCATTCGGCATAGTATCAACTACTTTACCTTCAACTTCAATCACATCGTCTTTTGCCACGCAAAAGTACCTCCATAAATTTCGATTTGATGCCTCTAGACACAGAGACAACAATTATAAGTCAGACTAACTCAGTATAACATTTGTAGAGACATTTTGCAAGCATGAAAAACGCTTTTATTTCAATTTTGTCAATACTTTTTCGATATCTGCAAAGACATCATTGATATCTTGGTTACCTTCGATATCATGTACCAAACCTTTTGCACGATAGTGGGCAATAATTGGTTCACCTTGGGCAATATTAACATCCAAACGACGTTTTACTGTTTCAGGTTTGTCATCTTCACGTTGGTAATAATCTTCTTCTTTGTAGTCAACTGGTGGATTGAAAACTTTGTGGAAAGTTTCGCCAGTTTCACGGTGAATGATACGACCACTCAAACGTTCGAGTAGACATGGTGGATCTACTTCAATATTGATTACACCCTCAAGTTCAAGACCAAGGTCTACCAAAATTTGATCCAAAGCGTGAGCTTGTTCAATGGTACGAGGGAAACCGTCTAAGAGGAATCCTTTTTTCTTAATGTCATCTTGAGCTAAACGTTCTTTAACGATTCCGTTTGTAACTTCATCTGGAACTAACTCGCCTTTATCAATATAAGACTTAGCTAAGACACCCATTTCAGTTTGGTTAGCCATTGCCGCGCGGAACATATCACCTGTTGAGATATGAGCAACATGAAATTGTTCAACAATTTTTGCTGCCTGTGTACCCTTACCTGCACCAGGTAAGCCCATAATCAAAAGATTCATGATTCAAACTCCTTTTTTGTTTTTAAATAGAAGCAAAAATTCATTTCAACTCCTATTTAAAAACAAAATAGAAGAGAGGAGATAAAAATCTGACAAGGTCTTTGATTTTTAAACTCCACTCTCTGAGCAATAGTGAATTTTCTTTTCTATTACAATTATTCTGTTGTATTCATGAAACCAACATACTTACGTTTCAATAAATAACCTTCCAATTGTTTAATTCCTTCAATACCTGTTGAGATAATGATCAAAAGACTTGTTCCCCCAAAAGCAACGACTTCTGAAAGACCGAATAAATCCTTAGCTACAATAGGTAAAATAGAAATGACACCTAGGAAGAGGGAACCGACTGTTGCGAGACGACGAAGAAGTTTTGACATATACTCTTCTGTCCCTTTACCAGGACGGACACCGTGGATATAAGCACCGCTCTTTTGCAAATTTTCTGCTGCCTTCTCTGGATTAATCTGTACAAATGTATAGAAGAATGTAAAGAGGATAATCAACAGAGCGTACAAAGCGATACCTGTAGGGGCTGTTGTAGATAGCAACTCCTGAGCACTACGTACCCAGGCCCAATCAAGACCAGATGCACTTACAAATTGTAAAATTGCCGCTGGTGCTGCAGTAATCGAGCTAGCAAAGATAACTGGAATAACTCCTGCAGGGTTAATCTTCAATGGAAGATAGGAACTTGACGGTGCTCCTTGTGCTACCTTGGTATACTGAATTGGTATCTTATATTCAGCTTGTTGAACATAAGTTGTAAAGTAAACAATCAATAAGACTGCTACAATTAAGATAGCAACAAAAATGAGGGATGAAGTCAAGCGACTGCTTGGTACATTGACAAAGTAGTCAACATAAATTCCCTTGATCATATCAGGAATTGAAGCAACAATCCCCGCAAAGATAATCATGGAAACACCATTTCCATAACCCTTATCAGTAATTTGCTCTCCCAACCAAGTTACAATCATACTACCCGCTGTTAGGATTGCTCCAATCACAAGGAAAACTTGTGGTGTTAAAGGAACAGTCAAAAGTTTGGCTCCAGATAAAGCATTAAAACCAGCAGTAATTCCGATAGATTGCACGAATGCAAGAACAAGGGCAATATACCGAGTTGCCTGGTTCAACTTTCTACGACCAACTTCCCCTTGTTTGCCCCACTCTACAAACTTCGGTAATAAATCCATTTGTAAGAGTTGGACAACGATAGAAGCAGTAATGTATGGACTAACACCAAGTGCAAAAACTGAAAAGTTTTTCATGGCATTACCAGACACCAAACTTAACATATTTAGAAAAGATAGACCACTCAAAGCATTCAAGCTGTTGGCATTCACCCATGGAACCGTAATGCTAGTCCCGATACGGAAGACAAAGACGATAAAAATTGTAAAAAGAATTTTTGATCGAACTTGCTTGACTTTGAAGGCTTCTCTCAATAATTTAAAAAACATAGGTCACCTCTCTTAGATGACTTCTACTGAACCACCTTTAGCAGTGATAGCTTCTTCAGCTGATTTAGAGAATTTAGCTGCTTTTACAGACAATTTCTTAGTCAACTCACCGTTACCAAGAATTTTGATACCTGATTTTTCAGCTTTAACAATTCCTGATTCGATAAGAACAACTGGAGTTACTTCTGCACCATCTTCAAAGACGTTCAATTGGTCAAGGTTAACAATTGCATATTCTTTAGCGTTGATGTTAGTGAATCCACGTTTTGGAAGACGACGGAACAATGGAGTTTGTCCACCTTCAAAACCAAGACGTACTCCGCCACCGCTACGAGCTTTTTGACCTTTTTGACCACGACCAGATGTTTTACCGTTACCTGATGAAGTACCACGACCAACACGGTTACGAGTTTTACGAGAACCTTCTGCAGGTTTCAATTCATGAAGTTTCATTATATATTTTCTCCTCTTTTGTAAAATGCTAGCGCCGATAAGAGAGAAAAGGTTGTCTCTCCTATCAACTCGCCTATACCTTTGTCATCAAAGATGACTATATCTAGTTTTAGGGGATGGTATACTGCACATCCCCTAAAATTTCATTAGTTTACTTCTTCAACTGTTACCAAGTGAGATACTGCAGTGATCATACCACGAATTGCAGCGTTATCTTCTTTAATAACAGAGCTGTTCAATTTGCCAAGTCCAAGTGCTACAACAGTTTTACGTTGTGATGGAATGCGTCCGATTGGAGACTTAGTCAAAGTAATTTTAATTTGAGCCATTTTATCCCCTTTCTTATGCCAAATCAGAAACTGAAATACCACGAAGGGCAGCAACTTCTTCAGCGCGTTTCAATTGTTTCAAACCTTCAACAGTTGCGCGAACAATGTTGATTGGAGTATTTGAGCCAAGAGATTTAGATGTAACATCAGCTACACCTGCCAACTCGATAACGGCACGAACAGCACCACCAGCGGCAACCCCAGAACCTTCTACAGCTGG
Organism: Streptococcus sp. HMSC061D10; assembly: GCF_001808865.1. Taxonomy (NCBI): domain Bacteria; kingdom Bacillati; phylum Bacillota; class Bacilli; order Lactobacillales; family Streptococcaceae; genus Streptococcus; species Streptococcus sp. HMSC061D10. Next base: position 30,286 of record NZ_KV794988.1, read on the forward strand.
TTTCAACAATACCTTAGCTCCACCGAATTCTGAAATAACTTCGTGTGGGATTGTTGTTCCAACCATAGGAACTTCGATCAAGTTTTTCTTAGCATCTTCTACTGCTTTGCGGATTGCTTCTGGAACTTCTTGAGCTTTACCAGTACCAAATCCTACGCGACCATTGTGGTCACCAACGACTACAAGAGCTGCAAAACGAAGACGACGTCCACCTTTAACAACTTTAGTAACACGGTTAACAGCAACTACGCGTTCTTCTAATTCAACTGCATTGTCTTTAAATGCCATTTTCTAGTGTCCTCCTATTAGAATTTCAATCCGTTTTCACGAGCTGCATCAGCCAAAGCTTTCACACGTCCGTGATATAGATATCCACCGCGGTCGAACACCACTTCTGAAATACCTTTAGCGTTTGCACGTTCTGCAACGAGTTTACCGACAGCAACGGCTTGTTCAGTTTTTGTTCCTTTTGAAACTTCTTTGTCAAGAGTTGAAGCACTTGCGAGCGTTACACCCGCTACGTCATCAATAACTTGAGCGTAGATGCCTGTATTAGAACGGAATACGTTCAAACGTGGGCGATCAGCAGTTCCAGAGAGTTTTCCGCGAACGCGACGGTGGCGTTTTTGGCGGAGTTTGTTTTTATCTGGTTTAGAAATCACAGTTTTCACCTCTTTAGTTTTAAATCGTGTGCTATGCACAAAGTTGGAAATGATATTGGTGGCTGAAAATCAACCACTCAATATTATTTACCTGTTTTACCTTCTTTAAGACGAACATATTCGCCAACGTAACGGATACCTTTACCTTTGTATGGTTCTGGTGAACGAAGGCTACGTACGTAAGCAGCTGTTTGACCAACTACTTCTTTCGAAATTCCGCTAACAACGATTGTTGTTGGGTTTGGAAGTTCAAAAGTAATTCCTTCTGGAGCTTCAACTTCGTCTGGATGTGATTTACCAACAGCCAAAACAAGTTTTGATCCTTGAAGTTGTGCACGGTAACCAACCCCACGCATTTCAAGTTGTTTCTTGAATCCTTCTGATACACCAATAACCATGTTGTTCAAAAGAGCACGAGTAGTTCCGTGGATAGTTTTCATTTCTTTTGAATCGTTTGGACGGTGAAGAGTTACTTCAGTACCTTCCACACGAATTTCAATATCTTTTGAGAACTCACGAGTAAGTTCTCCTTTAGGTCCTTTTACAGTTACAACGTTGTCATTGTTAGTGATTTCAACACCAGCAGGCAACACGATAACTTTATTACCAATACGTGACATGTTTTTATTCTCCTGTTAAATTGTCAGGCCATGACGGCCAGTTTTCACGGGGGCTAAATCGATTTCTCGATTTAAAGGAACGTTTAGGTTTCAATTTGAAAGTGAATCTAGGCATCGTCTCGCAGGCATAACTTTGGGTTAGGCAAGAGACGATAACGAAGAGTCACAAAGAAATTGAGAGCTAAATATTACCAAACGTAAGCGATAACTTCCCCACCAACGTTCTTTTGGCGAGCTTCTTTATCAGTAAGCAAACCTTCTGAAGTTGAAAGGATAGCAATTCCAAGACCGTTAAGTACTTTTGGAAGATCTTCACGTTTTTTATAGACACGAAGTCCTGGTTTAGAAACACGTTTCAAGTTAGTGATAACTTTTTCACCGTTTGGTCCGTATTTAAGGAATACACGGATGATGCCTTGTTTGTCATCTTCGATGATTTCTACGTTCTTAACAAAACCTTCGCGTTTAAGGATTTCAGCAATCCCTTTTTTGATGTTTGATGCAGGTACTTCAAGTACTTCGTGTTTTGCTTGGTTAGCGTTACGAATACGAGTTAGGAAGTCTGCGATTGGGTCAGTCATAACCATTTTATTTTCTCCTCTTACTAGTAGTTTGCAAGTTGCACTTGCTAGTTAATGATTGAGCTGGGCTCAGATAGTATTGACACATTCAAACAAGATAATCTCATTTGAACACGAGCTACAACCTGGGCAAAAAAGATAGATTTGTCTTGGAGCATCGCTCCTGCACCAAATCTCCTATTTTTGCTGGGGTTGTTACGCTCTTTGTATCATGATATTACCAAGATGCTTTTGTTACACCAGGGATTTGACCTTTATATGCCAATTCACGGAAGCAAACACGGCAAAGTTTAAACTTGCGGTAAACTGAGTGTGGACGTCCACAACGTTCACAGCGAGTGTATGCTTGAGTAGAGAACTTCGCTGGGCGTTTGTTCTTAGCAATCATAGATTTTTTAGCCATTAGTTATACCTCCTATATTATTTTGCAAAAGGCATTCCAAGGCCTGTAAGCAATGCACGTGACTCTTCGTCAGTGTTAGCAGTAGTTACGATAACGATGTCAAGACCACGAGTTTTGTCAACGTCATCAAAGTTGATTTCTGGGAAGATCAATTGTTCTTTCACACCAAGAGTGTAGTTTCCGCGTCCATCAAATGATTTTGTAGGAACACCGTGGAAGTCACGTACACGTGGAAGTGAAACTGAAACCAATTTATCCAAGAATTCGTACATACGTTCACCACGAAGGGTAACTTTTGCACCGATCGCAACACCTTCACGAAGACGGAAGCCGGCGATTGATTTTTTAGCTTTAGTGATAAGTGGTTTTTGACCTGAGATAAGCGCCAATTCTTCAGCAGCTTTTTCAAGGCTTTTAGCGTTTGATACAGCTTCACCAACACCCATGTTCAAAACGATCTTATCTACTTTAGGCACAGCCATCACTGATGAGTAGTTGAATTGTTCTGTCAAAGCAGGAACTACTTCATTAAGATATTTTTCTTTTAAACGATTTGCCATTATACTTCTCCTTTCCTTCGTGATTAATCAAGCACTTCGCCTGATTTTTTGTTGTAGCGAACTTTTTTACCGTCTACAAATTTGTAACCAACACGACCAGCTACACCGTTTTTGTCCAAAACTTGAACGTTTGATACGTGGATAGCTGCTTCCTTCTCGATGATACCACCTTGAGGAAGTTCGTTAGTTGGACGTTGGTGTTTCTTAACGATGTTAACACCTTCAACGATAACTTTGTTTACTTTTGGAAGGGCAGTAAGGACAACAGCTTCTGTTCCCTTATCTTTACCAGCGATTACGCGAACTTTGTCGCCTTTTTTTACAAACATTTTTTTCTCCTTTTATTCTTACGCCCAATGGGCACCCTGGCTAAGCCAGGGGACTGTGTTTGTTTGATTTTGCTCTGTGAAAATTAAAGTACTTCTGGAGCAAGTGACACGATCTTCATGAAGCCACCTTCACGCAATTCACGTGCAACTGGGCCAAAGATACGTGTTCCGCGAGGAGTTTTATCTTCACGGATGATAACTGCTGCATTTTCGTCAAATTTGATGTATGAACCATCAGCACGACGAGCACCTGATTTAGTACGAACGATAACTGCTTTAACAACGTCACCTTTTTTAACCGCACCACCAGGAGTAGCTTGTTTTACAGATGCCACAATAACATCACCGATGTTCGCAAATTTACGTTTAGAACCACCAAGAACTTTGATAGTCAAGATTTCGCGTGCACCGCTGTTGTCTGCGACTTTCAAACGAGTTTCTGTTTGAATCATTTCAGTTTTCTCCTTTCAGGTTTGATTAGATGATAACCGCTTCTTCAACGACTTCTACAAGACGGAAACGTTTTGTAGCTGAAAGCGGACGAGTTTCCATGATACGTACGATATCGCCTTCTTTGGCAACATTGTTTTCATCATGTGCTTTGTATTTTTTAGAGTAGTTAATACGTTTACCATAGACTGGGTGGTTACGTTTTGTTTCAACTACAACTGTGATTGTCTTGTCCATTTTGTCAGATACAACACGTCCAACAAGAACTTTACGATTATTGCGTTCCATTGAAATTTCTCCTTCCCTAGTCTATTATTTCGCTTCAGATTGAACTGTTTTGATACGAGCGATTTGTTTTTTAACTTCTTTCAAGCGAGCTGTTTGTTCTAATTGACCAGTAGCAGCTTGGAAACGAAGTTCAAACAATTCTTTTTTCAATTCGTTTTCGCGCTTCGCGAGTTCTTCTTGAGAAAGACCACGAAGTTCTTTAACAAATTCTTTTACTTCATTAAGTTTCATGCCTTCTCCTTATTCTGCTTCACGTTTTACGAATTTACATTTAACTGGCAATTTGTGGCTAGCAAGACGAAGCGCTTCGCGAGCGATCTCTTCAGATACACCAGCAACTTCAAACATTACTTTACCACGTTTAACTGGTGCTACCCAACCTTCAGGTGCCCCTTTACCAGATCCCATACGAACCCCGATAGCTTTAGCTGTGTATGATTTGTGTGGGAAGATTTTAATCCAAACTTTACCACCACGTTTCATGTAACGAGTCATGGCGATACGAGCAGCTTCGATTTGGCGGTTAGTGATCCAGTGGCTAGTTGTAGCTTGAAGACCGTATTCACCGAATGCTACTTCTTTTCCACCTTTAGCTTCACCGCGCATTTTACCACGGAATTCACGACGGTGTTTAACACGTTTAGGTACTAACATTGGTTATTTACCTCCTTTAGTGTTTTTACGAGCTGGAAGAACTTCACCACGGTAGATCCATACTTTAACACCAAGTTTACCGTATGTAGTGTCTGCTTCTTCCCAAGCGTAATCGATATCTGCACGAAGTGTGTGAAGTGGAACAGTTCCTTCAGAGTATCCTTCAGCACGGGCGATATCTGCACCGTTCAAACGACCTGATACTTGAGTTTTGATTCCTTTAGCTCCAGCACGCATTGCACGTTGGATTGCTTGTTTTTGTGCACGACGGAAAGCAACACGTTGCTCCAATTGACGAGCAATTCCTTCACCAACAAGGTGAGCATCCAAATCAGGTTGTTTGATTTCGATGATGTTGATGTGTACTTGTTTTCCAGTCAATTTGTTAAGTTTAGCACGAAGTGCATCAACGTTAGCACCACCTTTACCGATAACCATACCTGGTTTAGCAGTGTGAAGTGAAACGTTAACTTTGTTTACTGCGCGTTCAATTTCAATAGTTGAAACTGCTGCGTCAGCAAGTTCTTTTTGAACGAATTTACGGATTGCAAGATCTTCATGAAGGTAATCCGCGTATTCTTTTTCAGCATACCATTTGGCATCCCAATCACGGATGATGCCGACACGCATACCAATTGGATGTACTTTTTGACCCACGATTTTACCTCCTTATTTTTCTGCAACAGCTACAGTGATGTGAGCTGTACGTTTGTTGATTGGTGAAGCTGAACCTTTCGCACGTGGACGGAAACGTTTCATAGTTGGTCCTTCATTTGCGAATGCTTCAGATACTACCAAGTTAGCTTTATCCAAACCAAAGTTGTTTTCAGCGTTAGCTACAGCTGAGTTCAAAACTTTCAAGATGATTTCAGCAGCTTTGTTTGGAGTGAATGTCAAAATTGCGATTGCATCGGCTACGCTTTTACCACGGATGTTGTCAAGAACAAGACGTGATTTACGAGGTGAAACACGTACTGTGCGAGCCATTGCTTTAGCTGAAGTAATTTCTGCCATTTATGTTCTCCTTATTTTCTACGTGTCTTCTTGTCGTCTGCGGCGTGACCTTTGTAAGTACGAGTTGGTGCAAATTCACCAAGTTTGTGACCTACCATGTCTTCTTGGATGTAAACAGGTACGTGTTTACGTCCATCATAAACTGCGATTGTGTAACCAATGAAACTTGGGAAGATCGTTGAACGACGTGACCAAGTTTTGATAACTTTTTTCTTTTCGTCGTTAGCTTGAGCTTCAACTTTTTTCATCAAATGCTCATCGACGAAAGGTCCTTTTTTAAGACTGCGTCCCATTTTTATATTTTCTCCTTTAAATTTTGTACCACAGCGGCTTGCGCTCACAAGGAGCGCTACCGAGCTGGCGGAATTTCCTAGTTGCTTAAGCGACTAGTTTTAAATTATTTCTCGTTGCGACGACGAACGATAAGTTTGTCAGATTTCGCTTTCTTGTTACGAGTTTTAAGACCAAGAGCAGGTTTGCCCCATGGAGTAGATGGTGCTTTACGACCAACTGGTGCTTTACCTTCACCACCACCGTGTGGGTGATCGTTAGGGTTCATTACAGAACCACGAACTGTTGGGCGGATACCTTTCCAACGGCTACGTCCTGCTTTACCAAGGTTTACAAGTCCATGTTGTTCGTTTCCGACAACACCAACTGTAGCACGACAAGTTCCAAGAATCATACGAACTTCGCCTGATTGAAGACGAACAAGAACGTATTTACCTTCTTGTCCCAATACTTGAGCAGAAGCTCCAGCAGCACGAACCAATTCACCACCACGACCTGGTTTCAACTCAATGTTGTGAACCAAAGTACCAACTGGGATGTTAGCAAGTGGAAGAGCGTTACCTACTTTGATATCTGCTTCAGGACCTGAAACGATACGTTGACCAACTTCAAGACCTTTTGGAGCGATGATGTATGCTTTCACACCGTCAGTGTAGTGCACAAGAGCGATGTTTGCAGAACGGTTTGGATCGTACTCGATAGTTTTAACAACTGCTTCAACGTTATCTTTGTTACGTTTAAAGTCAACCAAACGGTAGAAACGTTTGTGTCCACCACCTTGGTGACGAACAGTGATACGACCGTTGTTGTTACGACCAGCCTTGTTCTTCAAAGCAACAAGCAAAGTTTTTTCTGGTGTGCTTGTTGTGATTTCAGCGAAATCCAAAGAAGTCATATTACGGCGACCGTTTGTTGTTGGTTTATAAACACGAATTCCCACGATATTTCCTCCTTAGATTATTCAGCTTCAGCAGCGAACAACTCGATTGCTTTTGAATCAGCTGTAAGTGTGATGATAGCTTTTTTAGTTTTGTTAGTAAAACCAGTGTAACGTCCAACACGTTTAGCTTTAGGTTTTACGTTGATTGTGTTAACATTTGCAACTTTAACACCTTCGAAAGCAGCTTCAACAGCTTGCTTGATCAAAAGTTTGTGCGCACGTGTGTCAACTTCAAATACATATTTTCCTGCTTCAAGTTGAGCCATTGAGCTTTCAGTGATTACAGGTTTTTTGATAACATCATACAAATTCATTATGCAAGAACCTCCTCGATTTTAGAGATAGCTGCTTGAGTAACAAGAAGTTTGTCACTATTTGCGATGTCAAGAACACTTGCAGTTGTAGCAGTCGCAACTTTCACGTTTGGAAGGTTACGAGCTGAAAGAGCTGCGAATTCGTTTCCTTCTTCAAGAATAACAAGGACTTTAGAATCGATGCTCAAAGCTGCAAGAACTTTTGCAAATTCAGCAGTTTTTGGAGCTGTAAATTCAAGAGAATCAACGGCTACAAATTTGTTTTCAGCAACTTTTTCTGAGTAAACAGATTTTAGTGCAAGGCGACGAACTTTTTGAGGAAGTTTGTACGCATAGCTACGTGGAGTTGGTCCGAAGACAATTCCACCACCACGCCATTGTGGAGAGCGGATAGAACCTTGACGAGCACGTCCAGTTCCTTTTTGACGCCATGGTTTGCGTCCGCCACCTGAAACGGCTGAACGGTTTTTAACAGCGTGAGTTCCTTGACGAAGGCTAGCACGTTGGCTGATGATGACATCAAACACAACAGATTGGTTTGGTTCGATACCAAAGATTGCATCGTTAAGAACAACTTCGCCCGCTTGTTTACCAGTTTGGTCGAATAATGTTACATTTGCCATTTTGACTGTATTCCCCTTTCCTTATTATTTACCAGCTTTAACTGCTGATTTGATAGTGATAAGAGATTTCTTAGCACCTGGTACGTTACCTTTGATAAGGATAACGTTCTTTTCTGGAACAACTTGTACAACTTCAAGGTTTTGAATTGTTACACGGTCGCCACCCATACGTCCTGCAAGGTTTTTACCTTTGAATACGCGGTTAGGTGCAACAGGTCCCATAGAACCTGGACGACGGTGGTAACGAGAACCGTGAGCCATAGGTCCACGTGATTGTCCGTGGCGTTTGATAACACCTTGGAAACCTTTACCTTTAGAAGTACCAGTTACGTCAACAACATCTCCAGCTGCGAAAGTTTCAACTGTGATTTCAGCACCAACTTCCAAGCCTTCAACGTTTTTGAATTCACGAATGAAGCGCTTAGGAGCCGTGTTAGCTTTTGCTACATGTCCTTTAGCAGGTTTGTTGCTCAATACTTCGCGTTTGTCATCGAAACCAACTTGGATAGCGTTGTATCCGTCTGTTTCAACAGTTTTAACTTGAAGAACAACGTTTGGAGTTGCTTCAATAACTGTTACAGGGATCAATTCGCCAGCTTCAGTGAAGATTTGAGTCATTCCCACTTTTTTCCCTAAGATTCCTTTTGTCATGAGAAAATAGTTCCTTTTCTATATTTTTTATTCAAAAAGTTTTTAACGAGCGTTTTTTATGCTCAAGTTATCAAGCTTTAAATTAAAGTTTGATTTCTACGTTTACACCACTTGGAAGATCCAATTTCATCAAAGCGTCAACTGTTTTTTGAGTTGGGTTAACGATATCGATCAAACGTTTGTGTGTACGCATTTCAAATTGTTCGCGAGAGTCTTTGTATTTGTGAGTCGCACGAATGATTGTGTAGAGGCTACGCTCAGTTGGAAGTGGGATTGGACCCGCAACTTGTGCACCTGTACGAGTAGCTGATTCTACGATTTTTGCAGCCGCTGTGTCAAGCGTACGGTGTTCGTAAGCTTTCAAACGGATACGGATTTTTTTGTTTGCCATCTTTTTCTCCTTTTCGTCTATTTAAGATAATAGGCTAGCTCCACAAGAAAACCGACGCGCGTTGCGTGGCAATGCAACCGAGCGTGTCGCAACCTCTTGCATCAAAGCTAAAGCTGTAATTTACAGCACCATAATAGAATAACACAAAGCCCCTGCGATTGCAAGGGATTTGACAGGTTTTTTTAAATTTTTTAAATGAAACTGTTTTCTTGTTCCATTTTAATGAATTTGCATATTTAAGTGCTGGATTTTCTGACTTTTCTTCTATATATTGTTAGTTTTAATTTGAAATTTATCATCTGATTGATCTACCAAGATATCAGCTCTTGACTCGGTTTCTTTATAGTATTGTAGATACTGCTCCCGTCTCATCTGCTGACTAGCTAATATAAAGGATGCATCACGATTTCTCACAGTCGTATCTCGAGCTAGTCGCCTCTTTAATTCGGTCTCCTCATCCGTGTAGAAACAAATGGTTTTGTCAAAGAGTTCCTTGGGCAGAAAACCCACAGACATCCCTTCGACTATCAGAATTGGTTTTGCTCCCGATAAGACCTCACTAGCCTTCCAAGGTTCTGCTATTGTCAAGACATCCATACCCGCCTGCAAAGCGAGGATATCTCTTTGTAAACTTGCTAGCTCATGCGCTACTGGTAAACATGCTGTCACCTTTTGGTCCGGTGTCTCTTTAGGTACCACTAAATGTCGTTCCGAAGTAATATAGGGATCTGTCTCTAGTAAATTTACATTTTCAGAATCTAAAACTTGGAACAATTCTTGAGCAAAAGTTGATTTTCCTGAGGCTCCATGGCCGTAGATACCTAGCGTTTTTACTTTTCCAGACTCTATTTCTGATACTAGTCTTTCTATTAAGTCTTTTTTCTTCATTCTCTCTTCACCTGTTCATAGCTTTGCTTCCCATCATTAAGCTTGTCCCAAATAACTACTTTTCCACTTTGCAGAGATTTTTGCACATCGATAATCCGCTGATTAGAAGAGCCTCGGAACTGGAGCATAAGATTTCTCTTAGTTCGATCATAACGACCATCGACAAGGATGTCAATCAGCGACAAGAGTTCCAATTTGTCTGGAGTCTCCAGCATCATTTCTTCCCAAGTATAACCTGTCCAGGACCAGATATCTTTATCTGGCAATTCCTTACGAATGCGTTTGACGAGAGGTAAGAGAATACCCGTATTGAGGAATGGCTCTCCTCCCAGTAAGGTCAATCCTTGAACATAAGGCTGGGCCAAGTCTGCCATGATTTGTTCTTCTAACTCTGGCGTATAAGGAATTCCTGCATTGAAAGACCAGGTCGCAACATTATAACAGCCCTCGCAGTGAAACATACAGCCTGCTACATAGAGAGAATTGCGCACTCCCTCTCCATCGACAAAGTTAAAAGCCTTATAGTCAATGATACGCCCCTGACTGAGTTCTTCACTCTTCCACTCGCCTGGTTTTGGTGTATTCCATGTCATCCTTCTACTCCAACTCTATCCAGTAGCGCTCCGTTCCATTTCGAACATCCTCCAACTCTCCACCATTAGCTAAGATAACAGCTCGGCTGGCAGGATTTTCCGTGCTACAAGTCACCAGAGCACGATGGATGTTCTTTTCCTTGGCAATTTGCAAGCCCTGACGGAGAGCTTCCTTAGCATAACCTTTACCTCTTTCAGATGGGCGAATAGAATATCCTATATTCCCTGCATAATTCAGCAGTCCCTCATTTAGTCTCAATCGTAAATTTAAAAAACCTAAAGCATGACCTGATTCATCAAACAATACGAACTGAATTGATGGAACGCGATTTTCAGGCAAGTTTATTCCCATTTCTTTATTAAGGTTAGTTTCTAGCCAATTCTCGTAAGAAAAACCCTCAGCATCCCAAAAGCCACCGTCGTGGGCTGATTGAGTCTGCTCAAACTCTGACATCATCTCTAAAACTGTCTCTTTATCTGCCAATCTTGGTCTGCGTAATATCATCTTTACCTCCAACTAAGAGAAAAGCGAGAGCGGACTCTCACTTTTTCTTATTCTTATTTAAAAATTGCTCTCTCAGGCTAGCCACTCGGTCTTTTTTATTGCCTCCACCTTTTGAATGTTTCTCGTGGAACCGTTGAACCAAGGCCTTGCCCTTATCGTCTAATTGATATTTTCCCATTCTATCTCTTTCTAATTTCTTACTTCATGTCCTGCTGTTTTAATAGTTGAACCGTTCATATGTTTGACACGCGCAGCAATTTCCTTGTGGCGTCCATTAACCATCGGACGCGCTTGCGGATTTCCAAGATAGCCACAGGTCCGTTTAACAACATCTACTGTTTTAGGATCACTATTGCCACAGTTAGGGCAGGCAAAACCTCTCTCGGTTGGATCAAAATCTCCTTCGAAATCACACTTGTAGCAACGATCAATCGGAGTATTAGTCCCTAGATAACCTACACGATCATAAGCATAGTCCCAAACAGCTTCCAAGGCCTTTGGATTTTGTTGAAGAACAGGATACTCACAGTAGTGGATAAAGCCACCTGATGCTCCCGCTTCTGGATAAACCTTCTCGAAATCCAATTTTTCAAAAGGAGTTGGATTTTTACGGACATCATAATGGAAGGAATTTGTGTAGTACTCTTTATCCGTTATATCTGGAATAGAACCGAATTTCTCTGTATCCAGGCGACAGAAGCGGTCTGTTAAACTTTCAGATGGTGTTGAGTAGATTGAGAAGTGGTAACCGTATTGGTCTGACCACTCTTCTACTCGATGTTTCATATCTCGAATGATATCAAGGGTGAATTCTTTAGCTTCTGGATTGGTTTCCCAATTGTTGCCAAAGAAGACTGTCGCTACTTCATAAAGTCCAATGTAGCCAAGCGAAACAGTAGCACGGCGATTCTTAAAGAGCTCGTCAACACTTTCTTCCTTACCAAGGCGGCGGCCAAAAGCACCGTATTGATAAAGGATAGGCGCATTAGCTGGAGTGGCTTCCTTGGTCCGCTCTACACGATAGACCAGTGCATCTTCTGCGATATTCATCCGCTCATTGAAGATTTCCCAGAACTTGTTCAGGTCGCCTTCAGACTCGAGGGCGATACGAGGAAGATTGACCGTTACCACACCTAGGTTCATACGACCAGAATTGACTTCTACTCCATTTTCATCCTTCCAACCTTGGAGGAAAGAACGGCATCCCATCGGAACCTTGAAGGAGCCTGTCAATTCGATAATCTTATCGTAAGACAAAACATCTGGATACATGCGTTTAGTTGCGCATTCAAGTGCTAACTGCTTGATATCGTAGTTAGGTGAACCTTCCTCCAGATTAAGTCCTCTTTTAAGAGTAAAGATCAATTTAGGGAAGATAGCTGTACGATGTTCTGAACCAAGCCCCTTGATACGAATGTTTAAAATTGCCTTTTGAATTTCGCGTTCAAAACGACTGGTTCCTAGACCGAAACCAAGGGAAGTAAAGGGTGTTTGCCCATTTGAAGTGAAGAGGGTATTGATTTCATACTCCAATGATTGCATGGCATCATAGATGTCTTTTTGGGTTTTCTTCCAGGCGTATTCTTCGCGTTTATCAGGTAGAACCCATTCCTCTGCATCTTTGAGGTGTTTTTGGTAATTTTTTTCTGCATAAGGAGCCAAGACTTCATCAATACGGTCTGCTGAACAGCCTCCATACTGACTTGATGCAACGTTGGCGATGATTTGCGATATCTGAGCAGTCGCAGTCTGAATAGACTTAGGACTCTCTACTTCAGCATTCCCAATCTTAAAACCATTTTCCAACATGCCCTTGAAATCAATCAGACAGCAGTTGGTCATCGGGGTGTAAGGGCTATAGTCCAAATCGTGATAGTGGATATCCCCTTTTTGGTGGGCATTAGCCACATGCTTAGGAAGCATTTGAAGACCGATTGATTTTCCAACAATTCCTGCCGTCAAATCACGCTGGGTATTAAAAACATCACTATCTTTATTAGCATTCTCATTGACAACTGCCTGGTCTTTGTTGAGAAGTTTATGGATACTGAAGTTGATATCTGTTGCTTTTGAGCGCTCAAAATCCCTTTGAGTTCGGTAAGTGATATATTCCTCTGCCAAGGCATATTCTTTAGCTTCCAATAACTCATGTTCTACGATATTTTGGATTTCATAGATTTTTACACCTTGAGGAAAGCGACTATGAATCTCTTCTACAATACGTTCAACTAGAGTATTAAGACGCTTTTCGACCAAGGGGGTTACATCCATGACTTTTTCCGCAGCCTTGTGCAAGGCTTTGTCAATCTTATCTACATCAAAAATGACGCGTCTACCGTCACGCTTTTCGACGAATAAGGTTGGATCAGGGTTTGTTTTCTCTTCCAATACAATCATATCCAGGCTCTTTTCTTAAATTTTCTTTCTTAAAGTATTATATCACTATAAAAATAAAAATCAATATCTTGTGTAAAAAAATAATTTTTTTAAAAAATCACACAAGATATTGATAATTTTTATTTTAATTTGTACAGTTTAAAGTCTTTGAATTCACTTTGAACTGGTTGATAACTTTCTGCTAGAAGCTGTTCTACTTCCGTCCAGAGAGCTGTTTTGGTATTGACCACAATCACTTTAGGCTGATTATCACGTAAATCATTGACAAGTTTGCTACGATTTGCATCAAGGCCAGTATATAATTTTGGTGATAGCAACTGACTAGCTGCTAAACGTTCACTAATCTTATAACCATTAGTAAGATCATCCCATATATAAATACGATCAGTTACCTGTGTTTGTCCTTTAACCGTAGTTTCTATACGAGTTCGTTCTTGATATTGTTCTGAGTGAAGAACATAACGGGCGACCAGAGGAGCCAAAAATAGGTAGGCTAAAGCTAACACGGGCAAATAGACATTACCCTGAAGAAATATTGCCCATATTGAGGGTACTTCTCGATGTCTTCTACGGCGATTGGCTCCTTCTAATTCCCCAGTTCGAATGTGAGTCAATAGAAGAATGGACAAGAACGGAAGAAAAGTAGCTAGACGACTACCGTAAATCGGTTCTGTAGAGAAAATTTCCAATCCTAGTAACAATAAGATAGCTACTGAAGCAAAAATAGATAAGACATATTGCTTGCTTGGCTTAGACTGGAAAAGCCCTGTAAATACGAATCTTAATCCTCCAAGACCAATTGTTAACAATCCATAAAAAAGGAGGTTGTCCAGTAAGGACGGATTGGACATAAACTTCAAACTATCTACTGGATAGAGAATTTGACTAATAGCATTCCCGAAACTCCCATTATAAGCCGTATAGTAACCAATTGGATAAAAGAAAAGTGAGAACCCAAGACCAGCTGCAAAGAATTGATAGAGTCCATGAATCAAGCGACCACGCCCGATATTAAAGGCTAACAAAGCAAAGAACAAGACCAGAGCATATAGAGCCGTGACTAGAGGGGCAAAGAAAAATGCTAGAGCCAGGCTAATCCCAATACGCACGAAACCTTTGTCATGATTATACTCTACCAAATACCTTGTTACTAAACTGAGAGCGTAAAACAGGAATGGAAGGGCCAAAATGGTGGCATAACCACCGCCAAAGCTAAGTCCTCCAGCAAGAAGATAAAAGATAGTCAATACTTGTTGCGACTGCTTGTTCTCCTCCGTCAATGTATAAGTTGAACGGAAAAGAAAAATCCCAGCACCCACTAGAGCAAGCCAAGTAAAGGCTGCAAACAAAATACTACCCTTGCTTAGATACTGTAAAAAGTAATAGAGAAGACCACTCGTTCCAAAATAGTCTGTGTATATATCTCCACCCTGGTGCATCGCCCATCCCATATAAAAATCTTGTGCCTGCTCTGGGCTAGTTAGTCCTAGCAAAAAAGGAAGAACTACAGATACAAGTACAACTAGAGTGCTCCAGATTAGGATCTTAAATAATGGTAAGGGAGCAAATGAACTTGGTTCATCCTCGAAGCGCTCCTCTCTCCCAACTAAATCATCCTGAATTCCCGTCCAAGATGGAGTTGGTTCCTCTTCTAATCTGCCATATACGTTCATTCATTCTCTCCTATGTTTTAATTTGTTCTAGTATATCAAAAAGTCTAGAACTTGTCAGCCTGTGGTGGCCATTTGTCTAACTTTTGACAGAGACTAGTGAAGCGCTCAATCTCATAAAAACGATGATAGGAAGCATTTTTATAGTGGTCTAAAAAAATTTTTTCTTCTACCGTCAGCATAATCATTCCTCCTTTTCTCTTTATTCGAAAATAGAGGACGATTCTATCAAAAAAGCTGAATTCCCAAAAGAGAATTCAGCACTTTGTCTTTAGTCAGCCTTTTTTTCTAAATTTTTTGAAATACTTCGATTTTTACCTTCCAGATACACCATCAGAATGGAGATATCTGCTGGGTTAACTCCAGAAATACGGCTGGCTTGACCGATGGTTTCTGGATTAATGAGTTTGAACTTCTGGCGAGCCTCTGTCGCAATGGAGTCAATATCATCCCAGTCGATGTTGGCTGGAATCCGTTTTTCTTCCATGCGTTTCATCTTAGCAACCTGATCCATGGCTTTTGAGATGTATCCTTCGTACTTGATTTCCGTTTCAATCAATTCGATAATTTTGTCATCCAATTCTTCAGCAGCAGGTCCGATGAAGGCAACCACATCTTGGTAAGAGACTTCTGGACGACGGAGGAACTCCTTGGCAGTGACTGCATCAGTCAATGGTTTGAATCCCATCGCTTCGACCTTGGCGTTAGTTTCCTTGACCGGCTTGAGTTTGATGCTGTCTAGGCGCTTCATCTCATTGTCAAATTGATTTTTCTTGATTTCAAAGCGAGCCCAGCGTTCATCGTCAACAAGCCCAATCTCGCGCCCCATCTCAGTTAAACGCATATCCGCATTGTCATGACGGAGGATGAGACGGTACTCAGCACGACTGGTCAAGAGACGGTAGGGTTCAATGGTACCCTTTGTTACCAAGTCGTCAATCATCACCCCGATATAACCATCGCTTCGTTTCAAAATCAATTCAGGCTTGCCTTGGATTTTCAGAGCCGCATTGATACCAGCAATAATCCCTTGACCAGCAGCTTCTTCATATCCTGATGTACCATTTGTTTGACCAGCTGTGAAAAGTCCTGAGATTTTCTTGGTTTCCAGAGTTGCACGCAATTGATGAGGCAAGACCATGTCGTACTCGATAGCATAACCAGTTCGCATCATCTCTGCATTTTCCAAACCTTTGATGGAATGTACCAAGTCACGTTGCACATCCTCAGGAAGGCTGGTTGAGAGACCTTGGACATATACTTCTTCTGTATTACGCCCTTCTGGTTCAAGGAAGAGTTGGTGGCGTTCCTTGTCCGCAAAACGCACAATTTTATCCTCAATCGATGGACAGTAACGAGGCCCCACTCCCTTGACCACACCTGTAAACATAGGCGCACGGTGGAGGTTGTTTTGGATAATCTCATGACTAGTACCATTTGTGTAGGTCAACCAGCATGGAACTTGGTCCTTGACATAATCTTCGTCACGTGAAGTATATGAGAAGTGATTAGGCGCTTCGTCTCCTGGCTGAATCTCTGTCACATCGTAGTTGATAGAGGAAGCCTTGACACGTGGAGGCGTCCCTGTCTTGAAACGACCGATTTCAAGTCCAAGTTCCTTGAGATTGTCAGCAAGGTTAATAGAAGCTAGGCTGTGGTTAGGACCTGACGAGTACTTGAGGTCTCCGATGATGATTTCCCCACGGAGGGCTGTCCCTGTGGTCACAATAACAGCCTTGGCAGCATACTCTTGATGGGTCGCTGTACGCACACCGACAACTTTGCCGTCTTCAACTAAAATCTCATCAATCATGGTCTGACGAAGGGTTAGATTTTCTTGATTTTCAACCGTTTTGCGCATTTCCTTAGAGTAAAGCTCCTTGTCAGCCTGCGCACGAAGAGCTCGAACTGCTGGACCTTTCCCAGTGTTAAGCATCTTCATCTGGATGTAAGTCTTGTCAATGGTCTTAGCCATTTCTCCACCGAGGGCGTCGACTTCACGCACAACAATTCCCTTGGCAGAACCACCGATAGAGGGATTACATGGCATGAAAGCCAACATTTCAATGTTGATGGTCGCAAGCAAGACCTTGCAGCCCATACGGCTGGCAGCTAGAGATGCCTCCACCCCAGCGTGTCCCGCACCGATAACTATAATATCGTAATCTTCTATAAAATTATAAGTCATTTCTTAACCTTTCAAAAATTTCTCGCAAATAAGGAACTATCTTCTCCTCCTCTAGAGCTTGAGCCATAGTAACCCATTTAAAGTGCGTATGCTCTTCAGGATCCAATCTGATAATTGGCTTCTCCCCAACCCACTCTGCTTTATAAACTAAGCGAGTAAAGACAGTATTCTTAGAGGTATCCAGTTGACTATCTTCGTGAAGAAGTTTGAGCGAACCGCTGTCTAGCCTAACTCCCGCTTCTTCAACACATTCTCTAAGAGCTCCATCTCGTGGAAGTTCTCCCTTTTCAACCCCACCACCAGGAATATCCCAGTAAGTTGGATAAACGTTGGGTTGTCCTCTTTTAATTTCCGAACGCTGAATGAGCAAATAATCACCACCACTATGAACAAGCACATGGGCAATAAGCTTAACCATCATTTTCTCTCCTATTCCTCAAGATGAATGTGTCTTAGTTGCCCGTCCCAATCTGGTAAGGCGGTTTTTAAAAATGCCGGAACTAGCTGAATATTCTGGAGCTGATCCAAGTCAATCCACGCGCAGGGTTGTGTTTTCTCATCTTCCTGCATGGTCAATGGGGCATCCTCAAGCAAGTTCACCAAATAATGAAACTCGATATTGTGGTAATTAACGTCGTCTTCTTCAAAACGATTTTCAACCACGAAAGCTAGTTGTCCAGCTTGAGCTTTGACACCCAGTTCTTCCCTCACTTCACGGACTACCGCATCTTCCGTTCTCTCATTGACTTGAATCGCACCACCAATAGTGTAATACTTGTCCTTATCTTTGGTAACTAGAAGCTTGTGATTTTGGACAATCAAGGCTGTAGCCCGAACACCAAAAACAGTGTTTCCCACCTTTGTCCGAAAGTCTTGTTGAGTCATTTTTGCCCTTTCCTTTAAACGACACAAAAACAGTCAAAACTCGTAAGAAGTGCAGAACAAAAAGCCTGCAATATCCATGAGCTTTGACCATCATGACTATTGTTAAAGTTATTTTATCAAATCAAATCGTTTTGTCAATGCAAATCACTATTTGAGCAAGGTCTGCACACTGACGATAATCATCTGTATTCCTATCGAGAATAGTAAAAGTCCCATCATTTTTGTTATAATTTTCATCAAATTTTCTCCCAAGAAGCCTGCAATTTGTTTTGCACTTCTTAACAGGAGATAAGTGATGACACATAGTAGAGCAAAAGCAACTACGGTCATCAGTTGATTCTGCAAACCTCCATTAGCCAGACTTAAAGCAGTTGTAATTGTACCTGGTCCTGCAAAAAGTGGCATTGCAAGAGGAGAAATAGCAATAGACATTGGATCTGAATTTACTGCTTGCTGCTCCATTCCTTTATAGCTGGGTGAATGATTACCATTAATCATATGATAACCGATAACGGCCACTAATATTCCACCAGCAATTCTGAAAGAAACAATTGTAATTCCAAATACTTTAAAAATGAAATCTCCTGAAAAGATAAAAACAGTTACAATAACAAAGGCAATCAAAAGACTCCTAAAAGCAATTTTTCGTGAAATTTTTTGACTATCATCTGCTACTAAAGCCATGTAAGCAGGAAGATTTGAAATTGGGTTCATTATAGCGAAAAATGCCATAAATGCATAAAAAAATTGAGAACTCATCATTTTTACTTAACTCCAGTTAGACATACTGACAAACTTTTCCGTCTTTATACGCTTGGTCAATAATACCGCCGCCCAAACATTCCTGACCATCATAGAAAACAACGGCTTGTCCTGGTGTAATGGCGCGCTGAGGTTCTGCAAAGATGACTTCAGCCTTATCTCCTTTGACATGGACGGTCACCTTAGAATCAGGCTGACGGTAGCGGAATTTAGCCGTACATTCTAGCGTAAACTCCTCTGGCATCTCACGAGTAAAGTGGACTTGACTGGCTTCTAAGCTAGTTGACATAAGCGAGTCATGGTAGAATCCTTGGCCTACATAGAGAATGTTCTGGCTCAAATCTTTGCCGACAACAAACCAAGGTGCATTGTCACCACCGTGTTGCCCACCGATACCCAGCCCACCACGCTGACCGATCGTATAGTACATCAGACCAGCATGCTCACCCATATCGCGACCATCCACAGTCATCATTCGACCAGGCTGAGCTGGTAAGTAGTTGCTGAGAAATTCTTTAAAGTTCTTTTCTCCGATAAAGCAAATCCCTGTTGAGTCTTTCTTCTTAGCAGTTGCAAGGCCTGCTTCTTCTGCTAGTCTGCGAACTTCAGGTTTTTCCAAATGTCCCAAAGGGAACATAGTCTTTTGGAGTTGTTCTTGTGAAAGTTGGCTGAGGAAATAGGTCTGATCCTTGCCATTGTCCACGCCACGAAGCATGTGAACGATGCCATCCTCATCACGCGCCACACGGGCATAGTGCCCAGTCGCTACATAGTCTGCTCCCAAGGTCATGGCATAGTCCAAAAAGGCCTTAAACTTGATTTCCTTGTTACACATAACGTCTGGATTTGGCGTGCGTCCTGCTCTGTATTCCGCTAGGAAATACTCAAAAACGCGGTCCCAGTACTCTTTTTCAAAATTGACAGAGTAGTAAGGAATGCCAATCTGGTCTGCCACCGCAGCCACATCCTTGTAATCTTCGGTCGCCGTACAGACGCCGTTTTCATCTGTGTCATCCCAGTTCTTCATGAAGATACCGATCACATCGTAACCCTGCTCTTTGAGCAAAAGAGCCGTCACCGACGAATCAACACCACCACTCATCCCCACGACAACACGTGTTTTAGAGTTATCACTCATGGTAGTTCTCCCATCTATTCGTTTATTTATACCCCTCAAAATTCTATTTACTATGACTTTCAACAGAATTTCTTTGAGTATAGTCATTTCGTTTGCTTTTAGTAGTAAAATGGTCTGGGAGACCATTTTAGCCTATCATCTTAAAATGAAAATATGATAGGCAACGAGTCGCAGGCATAACTTGAGTTCGCTCAATCAGTCTGGGAGACTGATTGAGGTTATAAATCAGACAAGCTCAGCTTGCATCTCATTTCGAGTTAACGACGTAATAAAAGATAAACGAAATGACTAGTTCACGATTGAAGGTCGTGTGTGCTTCACGATTGAAGGTCGTTTGAGCAGTTTTCATTATAACATGCTTGGTTGGAGAAGACAAGAAAGAGGCTGATAATCTACCAACCTCTGGTTTTATTGATAAAAACTTTAGTCATCATCGTCTCTATAAAAATATTTTCTATACACTCTTGATAATACCAAAATTAATGCCCATATCGTACTAAGAGCTATAATAATAGAATTTATTAGATTTATTTTAGTATGTCCAATCACTAGTCCAATAATTGGACTAGTAGACATGCTTAGATATAATAAAAATAACAAAAAATGACCTTCACCAATTCCTGCAAAAAAATGTTTCATTTTAAATATCCCAATTTTACCTTTCATTTTAATAATCCACTAGCAAATCTATTGACTTCTCTTTTTTTAAAAAAATCTTGACAGCAAATTTACTACACTTAATGCCACTAAAATTTCAATCGTTATAATTTCTCCAAGAGAAAAATGCAAACTGACAAAGTTCCTACTAAAACACTATACACCCAGCAAATAGAGAGTCAACAAAAATAAAACAACCGAAATTGGCAGAAAAGCAGCACGATTTGTTTTACAAAAAATGGCATAACAAAGACTACCTATCGAAAACGTCAGAATAACTTCAATAGTTATCTTTAGAGCAGGGTAATATATATTTTTAATAAAAAGAATTAAAAGGATAAAAAATACCAATGAACAAAGAACGGATTTGATATAAAATTTTAAATGAGTCATAATTTATTTTTTAGATTCTACCTACTATGGGAAAAATCGCCTTTCTTATTTTCTTCTCATGATATCCACTTTGTTTTCTATATTCTTATGATACAATATGTTTAATAGAATTCTATTTATTGTTAACTTTTTTCACGAAAAGGAGGAAATCATGCGCTATGATTTCGGGAAAGTATATAAAGAAATACGTGAGTCAAAAGGATTGACACAAGAAGAGGTCTGTGGAAATGTCCTTTCAAGAACCAGCCTTTCCAAGTTTGAAAGTGGCAAGGCAACTCCCAAATATGAAAACATGGAGTTTCTTCTCCGTCAAATCAATATGAGTTTTGAAGAGTTTGAATACATCTGCCATCTCTATAAACCGAGCCAGCGGACAGAAATCATGCAAACCTATCTCAATACGAGTTCCATCTTTGGTACCAGTAGTCTAGTCAACTTATTTGAAACATGCCAAGACTATCTCAAGGTCCATCACGATCTCCCTATAGAGGAAATCAGAGATATGCTGGAAGTTGTTATTTATATCCGTCAACATGGAACAGGACAGCTTTCAATCCAAGTGGAACAAACGGTCAAAAAGCTTTGGGAAAAAATTGAAAAACAAGATACATGGTATGAAAGTGACCTAAAAATCCTCAATACCATCCTTTTCAGCTTTCCCATTGAACACCTCCATCTGATCACTGAACAAATCTTGCAGCGCTTGGAAGAATATAAAAACTATCGGCATTTATATGAATTACGAATGGCAATCCTACTCAATCTGTCCACCATTTACTTGTACAATCAAGATAAAAATACCTGTCAACAAATCTGCTACACCTTACTAGAGGATGCTAAGAAAAAGAAAAGATACGATATTTTGGCTATTGCCCATGTTCGAATAGGTATTTGTACTAGTAATGATCATCTGATTCAAAAGGGCTTCTCCCTTCTGGAGTTAACTGATGAAACCTCAATGCTATCTCACCTCAGAAAGGAAGTAGAGACCTGTTATCAAGCAAAGGAAATATAAAAAAGTCGAGGAAATCCCTCGACTTTTGCATCTTATTCTGCTAGTTAGTTCTTAGTACCAACCGTTGTTAAGCCAGAAGTTCTTAGCAGCTGCCCATGAACCGTAACGTCCTGCAACGTAAGCATCTGCTACACGTTCTTGGTTTTCCGCTGAGTAGTCACCGTTCAAGTATGAATCTGTCAATTGGTAACGTCCGATGTAACGTCCGTTTGTAGCTGTGTAGCTACCGCCTGATTCTTTTTGAGCGATCCATTCTTTAGCTTCTGCTTCAGATCCGCTGACGGTTGAAGTTGATGCTGAAGTTTCTGTTGTAGCAACGGTTTCTTCTGCAACAGTTACACTTGCTGCTGGCGCTTCATAAGTTGTTGCTTCAGAAGCTACAGGTGCTGCTACTGGAGCTTCTGCTGTCGCAGCTGAAGTAGTTGAAGTTGCTGGTGCTTCACCATCAATAACCAATACTTGGTCTACATAGATCAAATGAATATCTTTAATCTTATTTTTTTCTGCCAATTTTTCAACAGTTGTATTGTATTTTTCAGCGATTCCTGATAGAGTGTCACCTGATTTTACTGTGTAAGTTGTTGTTTCTTGTGCAAAAGCAAGTGATGGTGCAAGGAAAGCAAGCGCTGCTGCTACTCCTACAAGTCCTGTTTTAATTTTGTTAGTTGTTGATTTCATATTAAAAGATTCTCCTTCTTTCTTATATTTCCATCATACCCTACTATTATTACTGTTTCTTGACGGTTTTATGTAGAAATGTTACAAGACGATGTTTTATTTCACTTAATTAGCCTCTTTTTGTTACAAAAGGCTTGATTTTAGAGGCTTTATGGGGATTTTAGATATTTTATCATGGAATTGAGCGCTTGCATCTAATCTTTGATATAATAGAGTTAAGAATCTTTTTAAGGGGAAACAGATGCAATCACTTCGTTTTCAATCTGTCTTTGATATCATTGGACCAGTCATGATTGGCCCATCTAGTAGTCACACGGCAGGAGCTGTTCGTATCGGTAAAATCGTCTCTTCTATCTTTGACGATACTCCAACCGAGGTTGAGTTCCAGCTTTTTAATTCTTTTGCAAAAACCTATCGAGGACACGGAACTGACCTAGCCCTTGTCGCTGGAATTCTGGGAATGGACACAGATGATCCAGAAATTCCAAATAGTTTAGAAATCGCCCACAAGCGTGGCATCAAAATAGTCTGGACTATCCAGAAAGACAGTAATGCCCCTCACCCAAACACTACGAAAATCACTGTTAAGAATGAGCACAAGACCATCAGTGTAACAGGAATTTCAATCGGAGGTGGTAATATCCAAGTGACAGAGCTCAATGGTTTTGCGGTATCCCTCAACATGAACACTCCTACCATCATCATCGTTCATCAGGATGTTCCAGGTATGATTGCTCACGTAACAGAGGCCCTCTCTCGCTTTGACATCAATATCGCTCAGATGAATGTAACTCGCGAAAAAGCTGGCGAGAAAGCCATTATGATTATCGAAGTTGATAGTCGCAACTGTGATGAATCTATCGAAGAAATTCGCAAAATTCCTCATCTGCACAATGTCAATTTCTTTCAATAGGAGAAAATATGTTTTACTCTATCAAAGAATTAGTCAAACAAGCCGAACTTGATTTTCAAAGCAATGTTGCTGAACTCATGATTAGGACTGAGTTTGAATTGACTGGACGCGAGCGCGAAGAAGTCATCCTTCTCATGGAGCGCAACCTTGAAGTCATGAAGGCTTCTGTAGAACTCGGACTTAGCGAGAAGAAATCTCGTAGTGGCTTAACAGGTGGAGATGCTGCCAAGCTTGACCACTACATCAAAAAAGGAAAGACCCTATCAGACATCACTGTCTTGTCTGCCGCCCGTAACGCCATTGCCGTTAATGAGCACAATGCCAAGATGGGTCTTGTTTGTGCGACACCGACCGCAGGTAGCGCAGGTTGTCTTCCCGCAGTTCTCACTGCTGCTATTGAAAAGTTGGATTTAACTCATGAACAACAACTAGACTTCTTATTCGCTGCAGGTGCTTTTGGACTCGTGATTGCTAACAACGCTTCTATCTCGGGAGCCGAAGGTGGCTGCCAGGCCGAAGTCGGTTCAGCTTCAGCCATGAGTGCCGCTGCCCTAACTCTAGCTGCAGGCGGAACGCCTTATCAAGCGAGCCAGGCTATCGCCTTCGTTATCAAAAATATGCTCGGCCTAATCTGTGACCCCGTTGCAGGTTTGGTTGAAGTTCCTTGTGTCAAGCGGAATGCCATGGGAGCAAGCTTCGCCTTCATCGCAGCCGATATGGCTCTGGCTGGTATCGAATCAAAAATTCCAGTTGATGAGGTCATTGACGCCATGTATCAAGTAGGATCTAGCCTCCCAACTGCCTTTCGTGAAACTGCTGAAGGGGGGCTCGCTGCCACACCTACAGGTCGTCGCCTTCAAAAAGAAATCTTCGGCGAATAATTTCAAAATAACTAGGAGAGTATATGTCATCAATTTCCGCTATTTTTTTCGATTTAGATGGAACACTTGTGGATAGTTCTATCGGAATTCACAATGGTTTCACCTATACCTTTGACCAACTTGGAGTTTCTAGTCCTGGTGCAAAAACCATTCGAGGTTTTATGGGACCCCCACTAGAAACCAGCTTTGCTAGTTGTTTGCCGGCTGAGCAGATAGAGGAAGCAATCCAGCTCTATCGTTCTTATTATAAGGAAAAAGGTGTGTACGAAGCCCAACTCTTTCCACATATCAAAGATTTACTCGTAGAACTAGCTGAACATTATCCTCTTTATATCACTACTACGAAGAATACACCAACCGCAGTTGACATGACTAGCAATTTTGGGATTGACCACTTTTTTGATGGCATTTATGGTTCAAGCCCTCAGGCCCTACACAAGGCAGATGTTATTCGTCAGGCTCTGGAAACTCATCATCTAGCGTCCGAAACGGTTGTTATTATCGGAGATACCAAGTTTGATATGATTGGTGCCCAAGAAACTGGCATTAAAAAACTAGCGGTAACCTGGGGATTTGGTGAGGAGAGAGACCTCATGGGCTATAATCCTGACTGGATTGCTCACCACCCAACAGACATTTTACACCATCTACAATTAAAACGTTAAACAAAAGACTCCCAGCCTAAAAGTTAGGTTTGGGAGCTTTTTGTCTGATCTTTAATGAGGAGAATGACATTCCCCGTATTCATCCAATTATTCAAAGGGGGTAGCTTCTTCGCTTTCAACTTCTTTAGGTCTATTGATTGTTACTATTTCTACTTCCTTACTTGGCATAGCTAGCAGAACTAATAGAGCAAAACGTCCGACCATTGGAACAAAGTGAAGGAAGATAAAGGCCCAGTGGAAACCTCCATCACGCAAACGGCGAATCTTTAACGCTAAAGTAGGCAACAAAAGGAGTAGAGCCAAAATGGCATAAATACTGACAACCACTATAACTAAAGTAAAGTTCAGAGCAGGACCTTGGTTTATCTCTTTATTGAAGATAAGGATATACAGGGGTAGGAACAAGATATGATTCATCAGCCAAACCCACCAATATTCTGGACGTGTTGAGCGTCCTACAAAATCTACATAACCTTTTAAAAAATTTATATAAGCCCTAAACAAGATATTTCTCCTTTTTAACAACTGTATACTATAAAGCAGCCTCATTGTTCTAAAACACTCCCAAATCTATTTTTAGATATGGGAGTGTTAGATAGTTGCTTAACAATATAAAGAAAACTCTAAAACAGTTTCACTTGTAAAACCTAAACTTCTTAGTTTTTGTCTGATTCTTCGAATGGTGAAACTTCTACAACTTCTTCAGTTTCATTGATGGTTACTACTTCTACTTGTTTCGATGGCATGGCTAACAAAACTAAAAGAGCAAGAGGTCCAACCATAGGAATAAAAATGATAAAGATTAGAGCCCAGTGGAAACCAGCATCACGTAGACGACGAACTGTCAAAGCTAACATAGGTAATATTAGGGCTAGCCCGAAAATCATGTAGATAATAGCAATTCCACCCAAGGCCACTAGAGCAGCCTCATTTCTTGGATTTGCGAGCACCTTAAAATATGCTGAGTAAAAAGGGACAAGGAGGATCATATTTGTTAACCAAATCCACCAATACTCTGAGCGTGTTGAACGGCCTGTAAAATCTAAATAACCTTTAAAGAAATTCTTATATGCGTTAATCATAAGTTACTCCCTATTTTTTTAATTCATACGAAATGAAAATGAAAGAGCAAATTAGAAAGTTCGTTATAAACCATATCTAAGTACAGTCAAACGATGCAGACCTCATTTACTTTGATTTTCAAATAGTATAAATTTAGTTTACCATAAATGTTCAACAATGACAAGTTTGTTCAAAAATTGGTAAAGGAGTAGCAGTTATCAATAAAAGGTATGATTCCACTTACCTCTAACATGAAGCTAGGAATCATACCTTTTTCTTTTTTAATGAATGTGAGTTGTTTCGTTAGCAAAACCGATAATAGCTTGCTTCAACTCTGAACCTTGCAAGGCACGGAATTCTTCAATCTTTTGATTGATAACTTCAAGTGGCATGACATTAACCTTACCAACAAAAATCTTATCCATGACTTGATTATCAACTAATTCAGTAGATACCAACAACTCCTCATAGAGTTTCTCACCTGGACGAATCCCCACTTCTACAATCGGAATTTCATTTTCAGTACGTCCACTAAGAAGAACCATTTTCTTGGCCAAATCATAAATCTTAACTGGTTTGCCCATATCAAGGATAAAGACTTCCCCATCTTTAGCATAAGCTCCTGCATGGATCACCAAACGGCTAGCTTCTGGAATGGTCATAAAGTAACGAGTCATACGGAAGTCTGTCACAGTCACTGGACCACCCTCTGCAATCTGACGCTCAAATACTGGAATCACACTACCACGGCTACCAAGAACATTCCCAAAACGAACCGCACAATAGGTAGATTGACTACGTTGGTTGAATCCTGTAACAATCAACTCTGCCACACGTTTGGTAGCTCCCATTACGTTTGGTGGATTAACGGCCTTATCGGTCGAAATCATAACCATCTTCGGTACCTTAGCGGCGTCAACTGCCTTGGCAACATTGTAAGTTCCGAGGATATTATTTTTAAAGGCTTCTTTTGGATTACGTTCCATCATTGGCACGTGCTTATGGGCAGCAGCGTGGTAAACAATGGCTGGTTGGTACTGCTCAAATACTTGAAGCAAGCGATCGTAGTCTTGGATGTCTGCAATCACAGGAACATAGTCAATTCCTTGGAAGCTACGAATCAATTCATGATAGATCAGATAAATGGAGTTTTCCCCATGACCCAAGAGAACCACGCGCTCTGGATTAAAACGACTAACCTGACGGCAAATTTCAGACCCGATAGAACCTCCTGCACCTGTCACCAAGATCGTTTTTCCAGTAATTTCTGAGCCTAGGCGTGACTCATCTAGTTGAATTTCTTTACGTCCCAAAAGGTCCGTAATATCGATTTTTTGGAAACCACCTACCTGAGGATGCAATCCTTGTACAACTGACTCAATCTTGGGCATCTTATAACACTTCAAGCCAAGTTGGTTACACATTTTTAGGATACGCTCATACTCTGATGGATCGAGAGAAGGAATCGCAACGATAACTTTTTCAATCTGATGACGTTTAGAGAGTTCTGGCAACTGTTCATAAGATCCTAAGACTGGGATTCCACCTAGTTTTTGACCTTTTTTCTTTTCATCATTATCCAAAATACCCACTAACTCAAGATCACTCGTAGGATGTTGGTAGCTGTTCATAAAGAGAGCTCCACCGTCTCCCGCACCAATCAAGAAGGTACGACGATGTTCCCCTTCTCCATCACCCTTTTTGCGTCTTGAATAGATCAACTGCCAAGTAATACGTGGGAGCAAGATCAAGAAGGTGCTGAGCAAGATAAAGAGAACGATGAAACGCACAGAGAATAGTGGCAAGAAGGCATAGCAAAGGAGATAAGACAAGACACTGCTGACACTTACTCCAATGAATATCTTCATAAAGTCTGTGATTTTGCTATAACGACTAATGCTAGCATTGAGCCCCCAGAATCCAATCATGATTTGATAGAAAAGGAAGGTCAAGCTTGTATAGATGACATAGTCCACAGGAGCTGGATTGATCAATCCATAAAACAGGATATAAGAAACAATGATTGAGGAAATCATACTGGCAGCATCAAAAATCCCCCAAAAGACTTGTTTCTGTTGTTTATTTAATACTTCAACTAGATCAATTACATAATCTGTCATTTTTTTATTCATGTGAATGGTATCCTCCTACACAAAATCACATTTTCTAGTAATTACAAGATATTTTTCTAAAACCGATTAGTTATTTGCTTTTTCTCAATAGTTTTAAAAATATGAACTGTCGGACAAAGCCTGGACATAGGGCAACGACAACTTGGATTAAAACACTTTTCAGATATTCGCCATAAGAAATCTGACCACGCGCGTGCATTCTTTGACGTGCTTGGCGATAGAGTTTGAGATAGCGAAGGCCACCACGGCGTTCAAACATCCCTGCTCCCACGCGTACCTTACAAAGAATCTGATCCACATTCCCAGTCCGAGCACCAGCACTAATCATATTAAGCCAGAGAAGATCATCTTCCATATAAAGCCCATCTTCGTAGTTACCCGCCTTGAGAACCATCTCTTTTTTGAACATAACAGTCATGTGATTAAAGGCACTTCTCATACGTTGGTAAGCAATGATATCCTCATGCTTAATTGGTACACGACGGTAAGACACAATCTCGTCAGGTTGGTCGATAAATTCTGCGATATGACCACCCAGCAAGTCCAAGTTTTCCTTTTCCATCAAGTCAAACTGTTGTTCAAAACGATCTTCAACAGCAATATCATCCGTATCCATACGGGCAATGACATCATACTGACACTGTAAAACACCATACTGTAGCGCCAAGCCCAACCCACGGTTTTGCTCCAGTGGACAGCGTTTGATTGGAATGCTTGACTGTGCTTCCAATTTTTCCAAAACTTGATATAGTTCAGGTGTCAGTGGACCATCTTCAACGATAACCACTTCACTGGGTTTGAGCGTTTGATGTAAGATACTTTTTACAGCCTCTTCTAAAAAGACAGGATTTTCTTTGATATAGACTGACATCAAGACGCTAAATTTCCTATTTTCAGACACAGTTTTTCTCCAATGTATATATTTTCTTTCACTATTTTATCACAAATTCCCAGACTTTCCTATTTTTATTTGAATCCCAGAAAAAAACTAGTAAATCTATCCTTCTTTTTTCCCCATGATTTCGCGCAACTAAGGAGCGGATTTTCTCGCACCATCTTGACATCTATTGGAAAAAGCCTTAAAATAAGCTGTTATCAAAATCAGTTTATTGAGGTTCACATGAAAAAACGATCACTCTTTTTTATTCTAGGAATTATCTTAATCGGAGCGGTCTTAAGAGCTCCTTTTACGGCCTTACCAACTGTTTTGGGAGATATTGCTCAAGGTTTAGGAGTTGAGGTCAGCTCGCTTGGGGTTTTGACCAGCCTTCCTCTCTTGATGTTTGCCCTTTTCTCCTCTTTTGCGACACGTTTGGCTCAAAAAATTGGACTTGAGCATCTTTTCACCTACAGCCTCCTCGTCTTGACTGTGGGTTCAGCGATTCGTATCTTCAATCTTCCCCTTCTCTATCTGGGAACCTTACTCATCGGAGCAAGTGTCGCTATTTTTAACGTACTTCTTCCTAGTATGATTCAGGCAAACTACCCACAAAAGATTAGCTTCCTGACAACGGTTTATGTTACGACTATGGGAATCGCGACAGCACTAGCTTCCTACCTCTCTGTACCCATTACTCAGGCAACATCTTGGAAGGGGCTGATTCTCTGCCTGTCCATGGTCTGCCTGCTAACCTTATTGGTCTGGTTCCCCAACCATGGCCACAATCATTTTCTAGAAGGGCATGAAGAGAAAAAAGAAAAAGAGAATATCCTAAAAAGCAAGCAAGTTTGGGCTATTATTGTCTTCGGTGGACTTCAGTCCCTACTCTTCTATACCAGCATGACCTGGCTCCCAACCATGGCCATCAGTGCAGGGCTAGCTCATACGGATGCCGGACTTCTGGCTTCTATCTTTTCACTAATTAGCATTCCCTTCTCCATGACCATTCCAAGTTTAACGACGCGCTTGTCCAATCGTCACCGTCAAATCATGTTAACAATCATTTCTCTGGCTGGTATGTTAGGAATTGCCATGCTTCTATACCCGAGCAACAGTTTCTTGTATTGGTTGGTTGCCCATCTCTTGATTGGTACTGCCTGTAGCGCTCTTTTCCCTTATCTCATGGTTTGCTTCTCCATCAAAACCAGCTCTCCTGAAAAGACAGCCCAATTATCTGGACTTGCCCAGACCGGTGGTTACATTCTAGCGGCCTTTGGACCAACTCTCTTTGGTTACAGTTTTAACATGTTCCAGTCTTGGGTTCCAGCGGTACTGATTCTTCTAGTAATTGATATTATCATGACAATCGCCCTCTTTATGGTGGATCGAGCGGATAAAATCCTCTAAAAAATTTTAGAATTTACTACAATAAACTCACTTTTCAAGCTAGACATCTGTCTGGCTTTTTTCTTTTAAAAAGGTTTGAAAGGCCTCCTCACAAGACTTTCGTTAAGCTAAAACATGCTATAATATACCTAGGAAGATTTATCGTTTAAATTTGATAAAGAAGACCATGATGGAAACAACTATACAATTTATCTCTCAAAGAAGTCGAAACTCTCTCAATTGAAGGGGATTGTTTTTCCCCTAAAAACATCCATGTAGATTCCTCTAACTTTTTAAATGATATACCATAGTTACGCTATTTCAACTTTTTTACTGGTATCCTAAAAAGTAAGGATGCAACTTCAATCATTAATCTGATAAAGCTAGAATATCTAACAATCAAACCTTCCAAGGAGGTTAACCTTTTGCATCATAAAATCCTTCAATTCCCAAAATTGAAGGACGGCTCAGTCATTGAGAAACCAGAAATCTATCTAAAATAAAACCTTAAAGAACTTTACTTGTTTTAACTCAATTACAAACAAGTATTTGTTTAAAAGTCTAAAAAGACTATTGAAAATGTAGTAACATTTAAGGAGAAATTTATATGCTAGCAAAAGCAGGGGACGTCTATTGTGTTTACAATTTCCACCTAAAAAAATACATAGCTTGTCAGATAACCAAGATAGAAGAGGGAGAGAAAAAGCCGCAGGCTGTCCTACTGTCATTAGACTGGTCAGGAGAAGAACCTCTTACGGAAGAAGAGCTAGCTTCTTTGAAGCCACTCTATATAGATTTTATGTACTGGGAAAGAGACTTACATCTGAGTAATGTTGATATTCATGTACCGTCACATTATATTTTTATTGGTAATACAACACCATTAACAACCGAAAGCACAAACACATATGCTATGTTTTGGGGAAATGGTTACGATATTTATAGGCAACTGAAATGGCAAGAAATACCAAAAGAAAAAAGAGATTTATTTAAGAAAGCAGATAAAAGCAAGGAAAAAGTTTCATTTGCAGGAAATGAGTGCCGTATCTCTAAACACAATATCAATGACGAGTGGACGCCTTTTGAAGACGCATTAGAATTAAAGGTCTTTCCTTGTTTATCTAAGTTGGCATTAACGAGATGGCACAAAAATTTATATGAATATTTACAGTCAACTCCTTTTATTACAGAACTAGTTCTTGAAAATCATGGACAAACAAAACTGGATTTTTCTAAGACATCCATACATCGGCTTTCCATTGATTTGACAGGCGTAGAGGAACTTAGACTGAACGATGATTTGGAGGAGCTAGTCTTATTAGGAGACATGAGCGACAATTGTCAGATACTTGTAAAGGACCATGGAGCCAGCTTACGATTACAACTTGATCGTTCTCTACCTAAGATACTGGAATTAAAAAATTTAGGAGCCATCCATTGTTCTAACATCCTTGAAATAGACTTTGCACATATCTTGAATAACTATCCAAATCTTAGGGAATTGAGATTGTGGGGGAAACCTGGTCATATTCTTAATTTCCACAAATTATCAGAGTTCAAAGAGTTAGTCAATTTTTCAACTGTTGATTTGTTTGGCTTTACTGCAGAGGATATTCCCAAACCAGAAGATTTACCTCGATTAAGCATGTTTTGGATGAGTAGCTTACCAGAAGAGGCCGCTAAAGTAGCCAAAAAATATTATAAAAAACAGCAAGACAAGGGACTGAACCTTTGGATAACAAAACCAAGAAAAGCTGAATGGCTAGCCCAAAACCTAGACAATCCGTTTCGCTCATGGGATGGACAAGAGAATATTTCAACAGCAAACGCAAAAAAAGCAGTCTCTCTATATAGAAAGACTAGAGCAAGTGTTAGAAAGCTTCTAGAAAACCCCAACGAGGATACTATGAAACACATAGAAGTCCTCATAAGAGAGTATACTCAAGGTTTCAATAAAATGGACAAGCGTAACTGTTTTATTGAAACAATCGAGAGAGAGGATATCTATGATGCCCTGGTCGAGATCTTAGATTTACTACCTGAAGATTTAGGGATGGACAAAGAAAAATTTATAGAAATCTTTGATGAGCTAAAAGATTTTTAAATGAGAAGCCTTTCTAGTTCATTCTTGAAACGGAGATTATCATGACTAACTTTATACAGACTATCACAGTAGAAAATCGGCAGGTCGACAAAGAAAATTACTTTACAATTGGCTACTCTCCTGAGATAGAAAAATCTTTACTGTGTGTTTATATTTCTTGGATTGCTGGTTACGAACGCTATTACGAGTTAGATGACGGAGATTTGGCTCTCTTTGAAAGCAAACGAGAAGAATTTCTCAAAAAATATGAAAAAGAAATCAAGGCTTATCGGACTGAAAGATTGATTGGTTCTGGGGCTCTGAGGGATTACAATTTTAGTTCTTTGCCTGAGAATATCCTAAAAAACTTGGATAGCTATCCTCCATTTAACGGATATGTCTATCAAAACGGCATCCTCTGTGCTAGAATCAAGATTGAAGACAAGTATTTTTATCTTCCGCCCATTTATGATGAGGATTGCAGATAAGCATTGCCTCAAAGTAATGCAAAACAGCCTCCAATCTTCTAGTTTTTACTAGGAGATTTTTATATATAAAAATTTTACACATATTACTTGACAGGGCTTACAAATAGATGTATGATGTATGT
The DNA here is from genome assembly GCF_001808865.1 of Streptococcus sp. HMSC061D10. Lineage (NCBI taxonomy): Bacteria > Bacillati > Bacillota > Bacilli > Lactobacillales > Streptococcaceae > Streptococcus > Streptococcus sp. HMSC061D10. Next base: position 63,438 of record NZ_KV794988.1, read on the forward strand.
GTAGAATAATTATATATAAAATTTTTACATACTAAAAAAGGAGGTGCCCCATGTATTTTCCAACATCATCGGCCTTGATTGAATTTCTCATCTTGGCCATCCTAGAACAAGGGGATTCCTATGGTTATGAGATTAGCCAAACCATTAAACTCATTGCCAAAATAAAGGAATCCACCCTCTACCCCATCTTGAAAAAACTGGATACCAACCGCTATCTGACTACATACTCGCGCGAATACCAAGGTCGGATGCGCAAATACTACTCCTTGACAGAAATCGGAGAGGAGCAACTCTTTGTCCTTCGAGAAGAATGGACACTCTATACTGACACTATCAACGGCATCATAGAAGGGAGCATTCGCCATGACAAGAACTGAATATTTGAATCAGCTTGAAGCCTATCTGATGAAGCTGCCTCAATCTGATCGTATCGAAGCCATGGACTACTTCAAAGAACTCTTTGATGATGCTGGACCAGAAGGTGAGGAGGAGCTTATCGCTAGCCTGGGAAGTCCAAAAGAAGCTGCCCATGATGTCCTGACTACACTTCTTGATAAGAAAATCAACGAAGAAAATTCCAGCAAGAACGACCGCCATATTTTACGCATCGCCCTACTAGCCCTTCTTGCAGCTCCTATCGGAATTCCTGTCGGAATTGCTCTTCTCATGGCTATCATCGGCATTTTTATCGCCGCTGTCAGCGTACTTATTGCCTTCTTTGCGGTATCAGTAGCTGGACTAATCCTAGGAGGCGTTCTCCTATTTGAAAGCTTCTACGTTCTGGCTGAATCTACATCTGCTTTTATTCTGATTTTTGGTGGAGGTTTACTAGCTATCGGAGCTTCATCCCTAGTCTTGCTAGCAACTTCCTATGTGACCCGTTTCTTTGGATTACTAGTCCTTCGACTTATCCAATGGATTCTTAATAGAGGAAAGAGAGGTGAAAGACATGCGTAAATGGACAAAAGGATTTCTTATCTTTGGTGTTGTTACTAGTATCATTGGTTTTTCCATGATGATCATCGGCATCCAAACAGATGGTGTCAGAAGCCTCCTTGCAATGTCTCAAAATCCAGTATTTGAAAGTCGAATGGAAGAACTCGTTTTTGATCAAGATATTGAAAATCTAAACATTTCACTAACAGAACATTCGCTCGTCATTACGGAGTCAAGCGATGATAAGATTCACATCCAGTATCATCCAACCATCTCTGAAAAAGAAAATCTTCAACACTCTATCAAAGAGAAAAGTCTTGAAATAACTGACACCAAGTCAACTACACGTCGCTCTATAGGTTCTAGTATCGAGGGTATTCTCTATATCGCAAGCGGAATTTCTAGTCGCAATGATGAAGTTGTTCTCTCATTACCAAGAGGAAAAGACTTAAAAAATCTAACTGCCCAGGTAAACCATCGTATCCTTTCAATTGCTAATGCAAAACTCAGCAATGCCAAGATTCTGTCAAATGGATATCTCCTTCGTATCACTGATAGCGAGATTAAAAATAGCCAACTAATCACAGTTGGAATTGTCAATGTATTTGAAACCAGTCTAACAGATAGCCGCATCCAAGCAGATCATGAACATATCAAGGCAGACGATATCCAAGTGCATGGTCGAGTGGAATTCGAGGCAAGAAAAGATATCTCACTCGAGTTATCTCAGAAGGAACTTGATCGAATCAATCTTGAATTTTCTGCTGAACATGGTGATATCTATCGTTGGCATCGAGACAGACATGACATACCTACGGGAGGTAGTAAAGGTGAAGCATTAGCGAACCCTTACAAAACAGAAAAAAAAGATACGCAAGATCTCCTCGTCGCAAAATCTAATCAAAGTATCTATTTCCCATAATAAGATCGCTTGCTTTCTTATAGAAATCATGAATAAAGACAACTAGTAGTTACTACTTAAAAATTAATCAAAAAAGGGAGGTCTATTATGACTCAAGAATGGTTTGAAAGTGCTGATTTCGAAAAAACAGCCAACAATGATAAAAAAGATAGCCCATCCGACTCAGTTCTCCTTGAAGAAGATTCAGAGACAAGAGACGAGGCGCCAGTAGTCGAGGAAAATCCTCAAGCCAATCCAGAAGATAAGGAAACTAGTGAGGAAACTATAGAGACTGAAGAGATCGCTGAAAAATCAGAAAAGATAGACGAGTCAGAAGAACCTGTTAAAGAAGCTTCTCAGAAAAGTCAATCTTTGGAAAGCCCGTTTTTACCAGATTCTGTATCTGCCAAAACAGCACTATTCACAGTATTCAAAGAAGAACTGGCTGATCTTTGGTTTTGGCTACAAGGTGCCCTTAAAGAACCAACAACAAGCATTGATACAGATAAAAAACATAGTTATAATGCCTTTGCCCTGCTGACTATCTTTTCTGCTCTTAGTTTCTTCTGTGCGATTTATCATATCAAGCATAACTACTACGGCCATATGGCGGCTATCAACTCTCATGTCAGCGAGCAGTTCCCTTCACTGAATCTCTTTTCTATCTTCTCCATCTTGGTAGCGACAAGTTTATTCTTCTTTTCTATCCTTATGGGTGGATTTGTAGTTAAACGTTTTGTCAATCAGGACAATGACTGGACACTGGAAAAATCCTTGCAAGAGTACAGCAGACTCTTCGCCCTTCCTCTCTTGCTCACAGGTATTGCCAGTTTCTTTGCCTTCTTTAATAGTCTACGCTTTGCGGCTCTTCTCTGCCTCATTAGCATTGGTCTGGTACTTCTTGCCAACCTCTATACCATCTCAAGACCAAGTAAAGATAGCCAAACTGATCCCTTCTATCGCCTTCTCTTGGCATTTCTAGTTAACGGTGGTATCTTATTTCTCTTCTTCCTAGCAGAAATGACTCTGGTTTTTGAATATCTACGAATCCTAGCTTTTATGTAAGATAAAGGCAGCGAGATAGAAAGATATTAGCTTTAGAGGATCATTACTATAAAATTTTAGAAACAAAAAAGCGAACAAGACAGAATTCTGATAATCAGAAAACTAATCTTGTTCGCTTTTTAACTTTATATTTGGACTTTTACCCCAAATTTCTTTTTTATCTATTTGCTAAGGCTTCAAAATCCTCTCCTGAAACTGGTCCTACCTCTACTTGGTTGGCATCCAAATCCTGACAAAGTTCCTTTGGAAGAGCTTCTAAAAAGGCTTGGTAATCCAGTCTAGCTACTGCTTCATAGTCTTCAGCTTTTGAACCATCTCCAGAGATTTTTACCAAGTCAATCTCCCAGATAAGTTCCTTGCCAGCCAACTGCTCAACATAAGGCACGGGAACAACAGGATCTTTCGGAAAAATTGTCTTAACCCCTTGAGCCAGGTGATAGATGCCGTGGATCTTACCTTCACTATCTGGGTAGAATTTTGCACTTGCAGGATAAGCATCAGACCCTTGAACCTTTTTGACTAATGCTTCAAAACGTGCCAGTCCATCTTCTTCCAAGAAGCTTTCTAAGTCCTTCTTATCAAAGTAAATAGTTGAAAGAATTCCTTGGCAGAAGGCCAAATGAGCATCCTTATCCGCTAGATAGTTTTTAACAGTTTCTTGGAAATAGTCTTCCAAATCAAAGTCTGACAAACCTTCAACGGCTTCTCCAACCTTGCTAGATAAGGCTTGCAAGAGAGCTTCTACAATCTCCCAATCAGCTCGTGTAATCAAATCAGGAATGATCACTTGATAGCCTTTTTGAGAATCAACATAACGAACTTTAAAGAGAAATTGAGACTTGCCTACGATTCCACACTCGATATACTCAAGGTGATTAAGTGGTTGACGAAGATAGACTGCATCATAGCTATGTGACTCTAAGCCATCTACTAGGGCCAAGACTGACTTAGCTGTAAGAATCTCCTGTTGTCCTAAAATGCTTTCTTTATTTGGAATAAAAAATGTTTTCACCATAAATGGTCTCCTTTGAAATCGTTTACATATAGTATACACCATTTTCCTGAAAGATGCAGAAACAAATTTAAGATTTTTTGGTCAAAAGCATAGAAAAAAACAGCCACTAAGGGCTGTCCTACTTTTATACAACTTCAGAATGATCCAAGTTCTCACCAATCGCTGCTAAACGCTCGATGACTTGATCTTGTGTTAATTCATGTTCTAAAACATAGCGATTGCGTGGGTGGACACGGCACTCGTGCGAACAACCACGGAGATATTTATCTTCGTTGTCTTCTGATGCCAAGATACGACGGTTACAGAATGGATTTCCACAGTTAACATAACGTTCGCATGGTGTTCCATCAAACCAATCTTTTCCAACAATGGTTGGATTGACATGGTTGACATCGACTGCGATACGTTCGTCAAATACGTACATTTTCCCATCCCAAAGTTCACCTTGAACTTCTGGGTCTTTTCCGTAAGTGGCGATTCCTCCATGCAATTGGCCAACATCTTTGTAGCCTTCACGAACCATCCAACCAGAGAATTTCTCACAGCGAACCCCACCTGTACAGTAAACAACGACACGCTTGTCCATGAATTTTTCTTTGTTATCACGGACCCACTGTGGCAACTCGCGGAAGTTTCGGATATCTGGACGGATAGCCCCACGGAAGTGTCCAAGGTCGTACTCATAGTCATTACGAGTATCAAGGACAACTGTATCTTCGTCTAGAAGAGCTTCTTTGAATTCTTTTGGAGATAAGTAAGCACCTGTTGTTTCAAGTGGGTCGATGTCGTTGTCAAAGTTATCATCCTCTAAGCCAAGGTGGACAATCTCTTTCTTGTAGCGAACAAACATCTTCTTGAAGGCTTGCTCACTTTCTTCGTCAATCTTGAACCAGAGGTCTTCCATACCTGGAAGGCTGTGAACATAGTCCATATATTTTTGAGTAGTCTCATAGTCACCAGAAACGGTTCCGTTAATCCCTTCGTCAGCGACTAGGATACGACCTTTGAGGCCGATTGACTTACAGAAAGCCAAGTGGTCTGCAGCAAATTGTTCCGCGTTTTCGATTGGAACATATTTATAGTAAAGTAAAACTCGAATATCTTTTGACATAAGATTGATTCTCTTTTCTAAGATTAAATTATCAGAATTTTTCATTCAACTATACCAGTATACTCTCCCAAGAAAGCGAATGCAATTTATTTGACTGAAAATTGAAAACAAGACCATTTTCAGATCTTGTTTCAGCTAAATATTCGATGAAGAAAAGTTAACAAAAATGGTAAGGTCGCTACGATATTATTCATAACATGGACTGCATAGCTAGGATAGATACTCTTGGTATAACGAGTTAATCCAGCACAACATACTCCAAATGTCGAAAAAACAAGAATATCTAAGAAATTTGGAAAGCTAGAAAAGTGAGGAAGAGCAAACAAAACCGAAGGAAGAATCAGGTCAAGTCCAAGCTTCGAATCTTTAAAGAAGGCGTGTTGGAACAAACCCCTATAAATCAACTCTTCCATCAGAGGACCTAGGAAAAATAAGGTTAGGTAGAGACCCAACTCGGCAAAATTTGTCCCACTATAGCCGATTAGTATAGCCCAGCCTTCAGAGGTTGACTGTACATATCTTGCCGTTTGGAAATTAAAAGATATGTAAAGCACAGTTACCAGAACTGTCAAAACTGTGTACCATAGCCATTTTTTCTTTGGAATAACAAAAAGGTAGCCATGTCCTGTCTTGACTAAAATCCATATCATGAGGCCAATAAAGACAAGACTGATAAGATTTTTAATCCAGAAAAAATTCCCAATCTGAGAAGAAAATTGCCAGTAATTTTGGACCACAAGTGTTAGCTGAGAGAGTCCATATACGAAAAATAAGTAGGATAAGATAGCACTGATTTTAAAGAGTAGATGGTATTTTTTCATGTGTCTGTGTCCAACGTTATATGTAAGAGTAAATATCTGATTTTAAACACAGATAATTATATGCAAATACTTTAAAAAGAATCACCACCTCGTCTGGAAAAACCAGACAAGGCAGTGATTGCTCTTTTTAGGAATGAATACACGAAATCAATCTATCTTAAGATTTTTTGTTTTTCAAGAATTCGTCGTATTGTTTTTGCATTTCATCTAATACTTTTTGGTAAGCACCTTCAGATTTAAGTTTTTCCATCAATTCTGGAATAGCTTTTTCTGGGTCTACAGTACCAGTGTTGATAGCTGTATCGAATTGTTGCATAGTGTTAGTGATAGCTGAGATTTCAGATTTCACGTTGTCAGTGTTAAAGATGAATCCAAGCGCTGGAGATTCTTTTGCAGTTTCCAAGTCTTTCTTAGATTGTGCAATTTGCTCATCTGTAACGTTTTCGTTGATGTAAAGGATCCAGTTGTTACCAGTGTTCCATCCTGACATGTGAGTGTTTCCTTTGTATCCGTCAAGGACTTTAACACGGTTTTCTTTACCTGCAACTTTTTCCCAGTTCTTGCCTTCTGGTCCATAAACAAGTCCGTTCAAGAGTTCTGGGTTAGTGTTCAAGAGGTTCAATACTTCCATTGCTTTTTCTTTGTTCTTAGAGTTGTTTGAGATTACAAAGTTTGCAACTTGAGTTGTTTGGTTTTTCTTGATGAAGTTAGTAAATGGTTTGATTTGGATGTCTCTGTTAGCAACACGAGAAAGCAAGCTGCTACCGTAGTCAGCTGGTCCTACTGTTTCTTCGCGAGCAAACCAAGTATCTTGAGTAAGGTCATATGAAGTTTCGCTTGTTGCTACGTCTTTTGGAATGTATCCTGCTTCATAGAATTTGTGAAGAGTCTTCAAGTGTTCTACGAAACGAGGAACTTCGTAACGGTTTACGATCTTAGTAGTGTCGCCTTCAAGATCGATGACGAATGGAAGTCCGTTTGCAACTGGGTAGTCAAAGTTTTCTGATGGAATAAAGTTTTTACCAACAGCAAATGGCATTACATCTGGAGCTTTTTCTTTGATTTGTTTCAATACTGGTTCAAGTGTTTCGTATGAAGTTACACCTGAGATATCGATTCCATATTTTTCAAGAAGTGGGCCGTTGAAAGCAAAGTTTTGTGAAGATGCAACGTTGGCTGCAACTGGAACAGAATAGATCTTACCGTTTACAGTGTTACCTTTGATGTAAGCTGGGTCAAGTGCTTTGTAAAGGTCAGCTCCTTCTTTCTTGTACAATTCTGTCAAGTCAGCATAAGCACCTTTTTGAGCGTTTACGACATAGTTATCTGCAAAGGCGATATCATAGTTTTCACCTGATGAAGTGATAACTGACATTTTCTTGCTGTAGTCACCCCAACCAAGGTATTGGATATCCAATTTAGCGCCAACTTTTTCTCCGATGATTTTGTTTGCATTTTCTAGCAATTCATCCAAGTTATCTGGTTTGTCACCGATTTGGTACATTTTGATAACAGTTGTATCACCTGATGATGATGATTCAGCAGCTTTTTGGTTGTTTCCTTTAAGGTTTCCACAAGCTGCAAGGCTAGCAGCTAAAGCGACAAGGCTAGCAGATGCAAAAGCATATTTTTTCCAGTTTTTCATTATAAAAACTCCTTTTTTTATTTTTAAAGTTATTAACAAAATTAGATTCTTGATTTTCCTTTGTCAGAAAAATCAGAGTTAGAAAAGAAACATTGTTTCTTAAATATCCTTACTCTTTAACACCACCGATGGTCAAACCTTTTACAAAGTAGCGTTGGAAGAATGGGTAGAGGATCGCAATCGGAACAGTCGCAACAACAACCATGGCCATACGACCTGTTTCTTTTGGTAGGGCAACTGCAAGCTGTCCTGACATACCAACTGACTTAGCAATGTAATCCATGTTGTTTTGAATTTGCATAAGCAAATATTGCAACGGATACAAGTTATCACTCTTGATGTAAAGAAGGGCGTTAAACCAGTCATTCCAGAAGCCAAGCGCTGTCAATAGTGTGATCGTTGCGATACCTGGTAATGACAGTGGCAAACAGATTTGGAAGAAGATACGAGCTTCACTAGCTCCATCGATACGAGCTGATTCGAGGATTGCTTCCGGGATGGTTTTCTTGAAGAAAGAACGCATCAACATGATGTTGAATGGTGATAGAAGCATTGGAACAATCAAGGCCCAAATGGTATCACCAAGGTGAAGCAATTGAGTCACTACGATATAGCCTGGTACCAAACCAGCGTTGAACAACATACTAAGAAGAGCGAAGATTGTAAAGAATTTACGATACTTAAATGTTGAACGCGAGATGGCATAGGCATAAGTTGTCGTGATAAAGACGTTTGTCAATGTACCGACAACTGTCACAAACACTGAGATAAAGAGTGCTTGTAAAATCTTATCTTTGAACTGAGCCAAAAACTCAAAACCATCTAATCCAAACTGTGATGGGAAGAAGCTATATCCATGTTGAATGATACTCTTCTCATCTGTAACTGAGATAATGATGACAAAGATGAAAGGCAAGATACAAGAGAAGGCCAGCAAACCAGAAATGATACTAAAGAAGATATCTGCTTTCTTGCTGAAGGAGTGTATGCCAACATTATCAATTTTTTCTTTTTGAATTTTTTTTGCCATATGCTCCTCCTTTCTAGAATAGTGCTGAGTTAGGATCAACACGTCTTGCAAGTAAGTTTGATAGAATAACCAGAATCAAACCGACGACTGACTGATAGAGACCGGCTGCTGATGCCATACCGATATCTGCTGTCTGAGTCAAACCGTTAAAGACGTAGACGTCCAATACGTTTGTTACGCTATAGAGCTGACCAGCATTGTGAGGGATTTGGTAGAAGAGACCGAAGTCTGCACGGAAGATGTTTCCGACTGCAAGGATGGTCAATACTGTCACAAGTGGTGTTAACTGAGGGATGGTTACGTTGCGGATACGTTGCCATTTGCTAGCACCGTCCACTGTTGCTGCTTCGTAGTAGGTTGGATCAATACCCATGATTGTTGCATAGTACATAACACTACTGTATCCAAAGCCTTTCCAAATTCCTAGGAAGAGGAGAAGATAAGGCCAGATACTGATGTCAGCGTAGAAGTTAATTCCCTTCATGCCAAGAGCTTCTAAGGTGTGGTTAATAAGCCCTTTATCGATATTTAGGAAAGCATCTGTAAAGAAACTGATGATAACCCAAGATAGGAAGTAAGGGAATAACATAGATGTTTGGTAGATTTTAACCATTTGCTTAGAGCGAAGTTCACTAAGGATAATAGCGATACCAACTGACACGATCAAACCAATAAAGATAAATCCAAGGTTGTAAAGGACAGTGTTTCGAGTGATGACAAAGGCATCTTTGGAACTAAACAAGAATTTAAAGTTATCTAGTCCGACCCATTTACTATTTATAATACTGTGAACGAATCCTTCACCAGTCATATGGTAGTCTTTGAAGGCAACCACATTTCCAAATACTGGGATGTAGAAGAATAAAATCAACCATAATGTCCCTGGTAAAACCATTAAGAGAAAAATCCAATTATCTCTCAAAGTTTTTGAAAACTTGTTCATAATTTCCTCCCTTTTTATTTTTCTAAAACTTGATAATCTCACAATTTTTAGATTTGATAACGTTTACAAAAATAGTATACTCTTATTTTAAGGATAGTTTAAACTACTAATTATAGAAAAAACTCCACAAATTATTTTATGTGGAGAACTTTTTTATATAAGAATAGGTTTCACGAGAAACTTTCTTTCTGAATAGAATTTTTCTAGGTTGTATAAATAGTTGAAGCTGTCGCAATGGTATGCCACTGGTTAGCTATTGTTGCTGCGAAGTCCTTGTCTGCGTAGAAGTCAGTAAATGGAAGAATCTCTACTTCTAGTTCGTCAATACGAGAGATTTCGCCTGCTAGGTAGTTTTCAATGCGACTTTCTGCTCGCTTGATCCGCTGCAAGAGTCCACCCATACGGATATCTACTGTATCCAAACCAAAGACCTTGTTTTCTTTCAACCATTGCTGGCTAAAGAGCTTGTGGAAGTTTTCAATCTCACTTCTGAGTTTTGGCAGTTCTTCTCTAGCGATTTGTTGCAAGCTGTCTTTGTCATCCGCTTGATAAGCCTCACGAATGCGTCGTCCCACATCCACTTTACTGCTTAAAATAGCATTCAACTGGGCCTGAGTTTCGAAAAGATAAGCGTAGGTATCTGCTTTTTCTTTGATAGCAGCAAGAGTCACAGCTGCCTGGGCAAAGTGCGGTTTGTCTTGTTCAGGTGTCATGTGCTTATCAAGAATTGGGCAAAGAATATCCTGGTAAAAGACATAGCGGTTGGGATTGATGCCACTGAGATTATCTGGTAGGTCTGGCAAGAGATTGGCAAGATCAAGTTGCATGAAGTCCTCAACGGATAGACCTGTATTAGTTTTGAAGTGAGCTGACAAATGCTCTAAATCATTTCGGTAGCTGAGTTCTGCCCAAATTTGCAAACTTGGTAAGATAGAGAATTGGGCTGTTTCACCACCATTGTCTCCCCATCCAGTCACAATGACTTCTTTGATCTGATTGGCACGGCAGGCTTTGTTTGCTTCGATAGCGATGAGACGACTGAAATGGTTGTGTGGTGTGAAACCAATCCACTTCCAAGCACCACCTGCAAAGGCAAGGTCATGGCTAATCTTGTGGTGATTGCGGAAATTCCGGTTGTATTTTTCCTCGCTATCCTGATAATAATCCCAGTAAACCAAGGTCACACGATCTTTGAGACGGTCAAGATAAACACGAGTTTCTTCTGGAATTTCGACATCACGATCGTACTGACCATCTGCTGACATGAGTTTGAAGAACATATCGCTCCACATCTGGCAGTGGAAACCATACTTATCTGCAATATCCAGCACGCGCTCCAAATGTTGACACATGAGGAGGCTACGGTCCACAACACCGTTTAAGATGAGGTAGCGTCCCAAACCAACCAAGTGGGCTTCGTCCATGCCGATATTGACCTTGCGTGTTTGTAGTTTAGACAAAGTAGCAAACATGCCGTCAATCAAATCATAAACCTTTTCTTCACCGATGAGGAGAATGTCCTCTACATCACGGAGTTGTTGGACTTCTTTGACGCCCCATTTGACAAAGGCTGACAAGTGGGCCAAGGTCTGAATGCAAGGTACAAAAGTCATGTCAAACTGCTGGGCATAGGCTTCGATTTCCTGTAATTCTTCAGCTGAGTATGCTCCACGGAAATAGCCAAAATAGGGTTGTCCTTCAATCTGATAGGTGTCTTCCATATAGAGCTCAAAGGTTGAATAACCCATGAGAGCCAAGACTTCAATCATCTGTTTGGCTGATGCGACATTGAGTACTGCATTACGCGAACAGTCAGCCATATAGGCTAAATCTTCGTATGCTGCCTGTTCTTCAATCTCGACCTTGTCGCCTTCTGCTAAAGCTGTTGCTAGCACAGATAAAGCACGGTAGAGTTGATGAGGTTTACGGTAGGTCAATTGATAGTGACCACCCTCTCCCTTGATAGAGATGGAAGTTTGATCAGACTGAGCGACTGCCACCTCTACATCTGATAGAGAAATGTGATTTTTTAATGCTTCAACAGCTTGGGCTTGTTTGGGACTAAGTCCGATAAAACTTACCATTGGTTTTCCTCCTGTAACCAGTTGACAAGGGCACCGTAGAGATTGGCATCTGCCTGATAGGTGCAAGCTTGGATGACGGGTGCGACCGTGTATTCTTCGTAGGTATCGACAAAGTCATCTACAGCCTTCTTGACGCCTTGAATAAAATCTGGGTTCTGACTGATAGAGCCACCTAGGCTAATGACATCTGGGTCGATTAGATACTGGATATTGAGTAATCCTTGAGCTAGATTACGATTCATACGCTCAATGGCTTCTTGGCAAAGGGCATTGCCTGCTGCAGCCTCTTGGTAAACCTTTCGGCCATCCCAATCAGACTGACCAGACTTTTCAATCACATAACGAACCATGTTTCCTGTAGAAGCTAGTTGTGACCAGTTATTGAGTTTTTCTGCTGGTTCGATAGTTGTCATGTAGCCAAACTCACCGCCCAAGCCATGACGACCTCGGTGAAGCTTTCCATTGATAATCATGGCCCCACCAATCCCTGTGCCAATGACAACACAGGCTGCATTTTCAATCTCAGGATGAGCCAGCAGTTCACTGAGTCCAACACAGTTGGCATCATTTTCTAGATGGACAGGTAGTTGGTGATGAGCAAGGGTCTCATACCATGAAAAACCATGGATATAAGGAATGGCACTAATCCCCTCAATCACTCCTGTTTCTTGATTGACCGCCCCTGGAACACTCATAGCAATCCCACGATAGTCCTGTTCTGACAAGCGTTGGTCCAACCAAGCCAACAAATCTTCTAGAGTTTCTGGGGTTGGAGTGCTGGTCTTATCTAAAATCTTTCCATCAGGAGTTAGACTAGCAAACTTAATGCCAGTCCCTCCGATATCAATCGTTGCAATGGTCATTGCTTTCACCTGTAAAAAGGAGCGAGTCAGTAGTTGGTTCTTACTTTTTCGCTCCTCCTTTCTGTTTATGTTTTCTTTTTGAAATTAAATTTCTTCTTTTTGAATGAATTCTGTACGAATTTCTTGTGGTACCAATAGTCCTGAATGGACTGGGTATGGGCGTTCCAACAAGTCAAGAATAGTTTGTTGTTTTTCAGACACACGGATATTTTCTTGACTCATGTTGTAGTAACGAAGGACATAACCTTCTTCATTCTCAGCCACCTTAAAGGCTGTTGGGCAGACTTGTGGCAAGTTCAGTGCCGGATGGTTAAAGAGGCTACCCGTTGCTGCAACGCTACCCTCTTGTTTTGCAACTTGAAGAGCTGTAAATGGCACCTGGAAGGCTTTGGCACGACGGAAAGCTGAGAAGCGTTCCCCTGCTTGGTGACATTCTACTGCAAATTCAACTTCGATAGCTCGCAAGCACTGAGCTTCCGGCGTTGGGAAATAGCCCCAGTCACCGAGTTCGCCTGAAGCACGAAGAAGGGTTACAGCCATGGTGTCATCTCCAAGAATTTCATACTCGTGCAATCCTTTATTGGATACTGTCACTCCTTTAACATCATCATACAAGCTGACAAAGGCTTGTTGGTGTTGTGGATTTTCAGGATTTTCCCAAGAAGCTGCTGGTTTATTTGGTCTTGTCACAACTTCATAGATGCTTTCAGAATCATTGCTTGGACGAGTGTTATGAGTTTTCACCAAGAGACGGATGCGGTGATCCTTGGCTGTATTAGTAAAGCGAGTTTTAAAGCGAATCTGTGGATTGTCCACAAAGACAGTCATTTCTGTTTCAAGAGGAATGGTTGTCAACTCTTCTGAACGACCTGCATCTCGTTTCATGAACTCGATGATACCTCTTTGTTCTGCATCCAATTTTTCATCTGCGCTAACTGGAATAGTCAAGTCATGTTTGAGCAAGATTTTGGCATAGCGAGCATTGTTTTCTAAGACTTCATAACCTTTCAGTTGAGCATAAATTGGCTCAGTTCCTTTCGGCTGAAAGTAAATGTACTCGTTACCAATATCTCCACGGTCCTCGAATTGGATGAAATCTTCGTAAGCTTCGTTTGTAGTCTTGTCATAGACTGTGATTCCTTCATCTACACTCACTGTTACGAATGGTGTATCAATGACTCCATTTTGATAAATACCATCTCTATATTCTACTTGACCTTCGACCAATTGGAAGCTTGCCCAAGAAAGCGGTGCAAGGTGGACTGGGATTGTCACGCGCACTTGGCGTGCAATATAGGGTTGGCGGAATTTATCCTTAGGCAAAGTATAGCCAAAACTTGCTCCCAAGTCTTCAATCTTTGCTTCAAGGATATGACCATCCAAATCTTCAACATGGTAATCTGGCAAGGTCACGGCTGCCATCTTCTTGTAACCTTCAGTCGGATGCAATTCTTTAAAATCACAAGTCACAACATCCACTACAACACTAACTGTATCAACCTTGTCATGTAAAGCTGTGTTGACAACGGTAAAGAGGTGGTCGCTTTGCGCATTTTGAGTAGCTAATTTATCCTTCCATTCGTTAAGAAGATTAGTCTTAACAAAATTCCCGACTTGATTAACCTTTGCAAAACGAGTTTCCATTTCACGGTGAACTTCGTCAATACTACAGCCACAGATACTATCGTGCGGTGCATTTTGCAGAAGTACTTTCCAAGCATAGGTCAATTGATCCTTGTGGTTATGTCCACCAGTGATAATGGTTAATGGTTCCACGACCTGCTCTAACAAGTTGCTATTTTCTTGGAAGGCTTGTTTGAGGTAAATACGTGAAGAAGAGGTGTTAGCAAGAGTATACCAACCATCCGTTTCCTGGCTGGTCAACTCACCTGTGACCGTTGATAATTGTTCAGGAAGTGCACTTTCCACTGCTTGGACATATTCGTCAAATGAGCTATGAATAAAGGTCACGTCAGGGAAGAGTTCGTTGGCTACACGAATCGCTTCGCTAATATTTCTCTGTACAGGCTGGTGGTCACAACCGTTCATCATCAACCATTGGTTGGTCGATGCATAGTCACGGACGTCTGCTAATTTTTGCTTCCAGAAAGTCAAGGCTTCGTCTTTATCCACTGGAATTTCGTTCCCATTACTATACCAGTTAGCAAAAAGAATGCCGAGGACACGGCTACCATCAGCCCCCTGCCAGTACATCTCAGAAAATTGAGAGGTAAACTGTTCATCTTCAAGGACTTGATTGTCAAATCCGATTGGCTTGACACCACGACCAAAGGCTGCTACGTGAATACCTGATTTTTGAAGGATTTGAGGAGCCTGCCCCATATTTCCAAAGGTATCCGGGAAGTAGCCAATCTGCGTAGATTTGCCCCATTTGGCACATTCAGCTTGCCCAATCAAGGTATTGCGGACATTGGCTTCACTTGAAATCAAGTAATCATCCTGCAAGATATAGAAAGGCCCAATCTTCAGTTTGCCTTCGTCGATATAACGCTGCACCTTGTCACGGTTTTCAGGGCGAATTTCTAAATAGTCATCAAGGACAATGGTTTGTCCATCCAAGTGGAAACTCTTGAACTCAGGGTCATTTTCAAAAAGATCAAAAAGATTGTCAAAAAGTTCCACCAATTGCATACGGTGACTTTCAAAAGGTAGATACCACTCACGATCCCAGTGACTGTGAGAGATGATATGTACAACAACATTTTCCATGAGTAAAACCTCATTCTAACTTAAATTTTAAAATATATTTGTGATTCTTCCCTAGAATCAGTTGAGCGAAAACGTGCTCCTTATACTCAATGAAAATCAAAGAGCAAACTAGGAAAAGCCAAAGGCTGTACTCGAGTACGGCAAGGCGAAGCTGACGTGGTTTGAATTTGATTTTCGAAGAGTATTAGCGAATATCCAAGTAATCCAAGACCAACTCACAGAACATCATGTTGGCCCATGAGAACCATTCACGAGAGTAGAGAGTCGGATCATCGACGTGGAAGCTTTCGTGCATAACACCTGTTCCACCATCACAAGCGACGAGCTGATCTAGCAAGAATTTTTTCTCAGCTTTATCTGTAGCTGTCAAGCCTTGGATAGATAGGGCAATTGGCCAGATATAACGATAGAAGGTATGAGAACTTCCGAGACCGCTAGCGTATTCTCCTTGGTAGAAGTAGGGATTTTCAGGGCTGAGAATGGTGCGACGAGTTGCTTGATAGACTTCATCATTCACATCGCAGTAACCAAGATATGGAGTTGCTAACAAACTTGGTACGTTAGGATCGTCCATGATGCTAGCATTTCCTAGACCATCCACTTCAAAGGCATAAATCTTTTCACCCTTACTGTTGGTGGTGTAGGCATAATTTTCGATCCCTTCTTGAATCTCAGTCTGCAGGCGTTTAGCATCAACAATGATGCTTTCACTATCGGCTAGATTCAATTCTGCAAAGATTTCTTGGACATATCCCAAAACAACCACTGCAAACATATTTGATGGAATCAAGTAGCTATACTGACAGCAGTCATCGCTTGGACGGAAGGCTGACCAGGTCATTCCTGTCACGGCAAAGTCAGGACCAAAGCCGTCATTTACCAAGGTATCTTCCTTACGATCGGTATCGCGAACAAAGCGATATGGTGAGTTCTTGTGGTCTTGTTCCACCGTCCAGAGATGGAGAATCTCCTTGGTCGCTGTAACAAAAGTCTCATCAAACTGGCTAGTCTCACCAGTTTCCTTCCAAAGGAGATAAGCCAACTGCAATGGATAACAAAGCGAATCCACTTCATACTTGCGCTCCCAAATCCAGCCATTCAAGTCTGTATGGTCTGTCTCATGGTGGCCTTTCCAGTTCTCCTCAATATTGAAAGAGTTGGCATAGGGATCTTTGAGAATCAAAGTCATCTGACGTTTAACCAAACCAGCAATGGTCTGACGCAAACGAGGATCTCTTTTAGCCACATGGAGGTAAGGTCTTAGCTGAGCAGTTGAGTCACGAAGCCACATAGCTGGGATATCTCCAGTCAGTACAAAAGTTGAGCCGTCTTCTAAGATCTCAACTGTATTGTCTAAAGTGTCTGTGTAGCAACGTTCAAAGACATCCACCCATTCAGGATGATCTTTAGCACGCTCTGCTACCTCATCTAACCACTCTCTGACAATTTCTTTTGAATATACCATAAACTATTTTGCCTCTTTCAAACAAATTTTCATTTTCAGTATATAGCTTTTAGTCCAGAAAATATATACACAAATGTTAGTCATTATTCTACAAAATTGTTATATTTTGAAGTCATTTTCTAAAAGTATCCTTTTTCTGATATAATGTAGAAAACTACTGAAGGAAACCACTATGAAACCGATACTTGAAACCATTGATACCCGCTTTGGCACAGCTAGCAAGCACGCCTTTTCACAAGGAAACACCCTACCCTACACAGGTGTTCCTTTTGGCATGAATTACTTTGTCCCCAAAACCAGTGATCAAGAAGGATCATGGTTTTTTGATCCTCACCTTCCTATCTTTCAGGGTATTCGACTAACCCACCAGCCTAGTCCTTGGATTGGTGATTACTCCTGGCTCTTACTGACTCCAGTTACAGGAAAAATCAAGGGTAACACTCTCTTTCATCGTCAATCTTCTTATAGTCTTGAACGTGCTATTTTTAATCCTCATTTTCTAAAGATTTTTTCTGAGCGTTATCAGATTGAAACGCAGCTAAGTCCTACTTGCTACGGGGCTTCTCTCCAAATAAGACAAGTACAGGGAAAGAACCTCTCACTCTACGTGCATGCGGCAGATGTTTTAGCAGTCGAGCAAGTGAATGAACGTACTATTAGCCTTAAACAAAGCGGATTGACAGAAACAAATAAAAGTCCTCTCGTCATGTTCACTGCACTCGCATTCTCTAAGGATATTCTAGCTATCAATCAAGAGGGGCAAGACTGGCGTATTGATTTGGCTGGAGCGGAAGCTCAAGTTCAACTAGCTACTTCTTTTATTTCTAAAGAACAGGCCCTCTTTAATCTGCCTAGAAAAGACTTTGAAGAAACGAAGTCAGAGGCTAAAGCAAGTTGGGAAGACCTTCTAGGTCGTTTTGATGTCGTGGAAACCGGCTCTGTAGACCGAACATTTTTTGATCATTGTCTATACAGACTCTTTCTCTTCCCGCAAACCTTCTATGAGGTAAATGAGCAAGGCGAGAATATTCATATTGACCTTGCTTCAGGAACGATCAAACCTGGCCTACTCTATACCAACAATGGTTTCTGGGATACCTTCCGCACTTCATTCCCACTCTTTGCCTTGATTATTCCAGAGCACTATCGTCAGTTTCTTGAAGGCTTCCTCAATAGCTATCGAGATACTGGATATCTCCCTAAGTGGCTGGCTCCTGACGAAAGAGGAATGATGCCTGGGACTTTGATTGATGGCCTTCTTGCAGATAGTGCCTGCAAGGATATGGCACCTGAGTTTGAGGAAGAATTTCTCAAAGCCATGATCAAAACTGCGACCAAGGCAGACCCAAAAGCTATCAACGGACGACACGGCCTGGCCCAATACCAAAAGCTAGGATACCTATCCACGGACTTCCATGAAAGTGTCAGTCATACACTGGACTATGCTTACAGTGATTTTTGCATCTCTACCTGCGCAGCAAAATTAGGTCAAGAAGAGCTAGCTCAAGCCTATGCTCAATATTCTAAAAACTATCAGAATCTATTTGACTCTGAGACGGGTTACATGAGGGCGCGTGATGTAGATGGCAACTTCCGTCCTGACTTTTCTCCCTATAGTTGGGGACGAGATTACGCCGAATGTTCAGCTATTCAAGCCAGTCTAGGTGTCTTACATGACATTTCTGGACTTAGCCAACTAATGGGTGGAAAAGAAGCCTTTAGTAACTATCTTTTAAAAGCTTGTCAAAGTCTCCCTCTCTTTGAAACGACAGGCTATGGATATGAAATTCACGAGATGAGCGAAATGGCAACAGCACCATTTGGTCAACTAGCCATTTCAAACCAACCAAGCTTTCACATCCCTTATCTTTTCCGTTATAGTAATTACCCCCAATATACCAGTCTCCTAATCAAGACTCTCCGTCAAAAAGCCTTTCGAGCTGGTTGGGATGCTTATCCAGGCGATGAGGATAACGGTAGTCTATCTGCCTGGTATGTCTGGTCTGCCCTTGGACTTTACCCGACCTGCCCAGGGAAAGCAAGCTATGACCTTGGGATTCCACTCTTTGACCACCTTCGTGTCAATCTAGCTCAAGAAAAGAAATGGCTTGATATTCGTACGCAACAAAATCATGAACACTTCCACTTTGTACAAGACTGTCATCTTGACGGAAAAGAAGTTCAGAGTATTAGTCACCAAGATTTGCTTGATGCTCAATCTCTCGACTTTACCCTCAGCTGGTTACCAAATCGCTAATCGATCAAATCCCCTTGTCATGTACAAGGGGATTTTCTGATTTATAGTAAATCTCCCACAAAGTTATCCACAGATTGTGCATAACTTTCAAATCAATTTCATATATTTCCAAACGATTTCTCTCAACCATTTTTTTGACATTCTAAAATAAAACACCCTCAATAGACTGTTCTATCAGTCTTTATAACCGACTAGCTTAGTACCCAACTCACACATTCTATCTCTTTTTTCTACACTAACATTTGGAAAACAATTTTTTATTTTACAAAGTTATCCACAGATTGTGTATAACTTTTACTCAAGTACAAACTCCATCTGATAAATCCGCCTACATTTTTTATAGGAAATTTCGAATTTTGTTAGGCGCTTTCAAAAAAACATGATATACTGAAACTAATAGAAAAGGAGACATTATGAAAAAAGATCAACACCAACTTAATTGGCTGATGGTTTCTCTGATTGCTTTCAACATGGTTTGGGGGCTCGGAAACGTCGTCAACAACTATTCTCAACAGGGGATTTCAGTCGTCGTATCTTGGATTTTGATCCTCGCACTCTATTTTATCCCATACTCCCTCATCGTTGGACAACTAGGTTCTACCTTTAAGGAAAGCGGAAGCGGTGTTAGTGACTGGGTTGAAAAAACATCAACCAAACGTCTAGCCTACTTTGCTGCTTGGACCTACTGGGTTGTGCATATCCCTTATCTCGCACAAAAACCTCAAGGAATTCTGATTCCGCTTGGATGGGCCTTGCAAGGTAACGGACAATTTCTTAAACAAATTGACATCCACTGGATCGTTATTCTCTGTTTGCTAATCTTTGGACTTTTCCTCTATCTTTCTACAAAAGGATTGACAACACTGAAAGTCATCGGTAGCTTGGCAGGAAGTGCCATGTTGATTATGTCACTACTCTTTGTGCTTTTGGCTGTTGGTCTGCCTTTCATCAAGCCAGATATTCAGTTTGCGACACCACACATGGATCAACTGAGCACTTACATTCCAAACTTTGATTTTTCTTATTTTACAACCATCTCACTACTGGTCTTTGCAGTTGGTGGTTGTGAAAAAATTTCCCCTTATGTGAATCAAACTCGCAATCCTGCAAAAGAATTTCCAAAAGGCATGATTGTCATGGCAATCATGGTAGGACTCTCTGCTATCCTTGGTTCAGTTGCCATGGGAATGCTATTTGATGGCAATAATATCCCTGAAGACCTCATGCGTAATGGCGCTTATCAAGCCTTCCAAATGTTAGGAAATTCTTGGGGAGTTGGAAACCTATTTGTCGTGATTTACGCTCTTACAAATATGGTCGGACAAATCGCAGCACTTGCCTTCTCTATTGACGCGCCATTGCAAATCCTTCTCAATAACGCTGATGAAAACTACATCCCAAGCTGGCTTCGTAAACGTACTGAAAAAGGTGTCCTCATTAACGGCTACCTTCTTACAGGTGTCCTCGTTAGCCTTATCATCATCCTTCCAATTTTTGGTATTCAGGAAATTGACGGACTTGTAAAATGGATGACCAACCTCAATTCTATCGTAATGCCAATGCGTTACCTCTGGGTATTCCTTGCCTATATGATGCTCAATCGCGCTTGGAAAACATACAAAAATGCCGAATACAAGTTTGTGAATAATCCTAAAATTGGCTTTGTTATCGGTACTTGGTGCTTCCTCTTTACTGCCTTTGCTTGTATCCTTGGTATGGTTCCAAAAATTAGCTATGCTGAGAATCCAACTGCTTGGCAATTCTCTCTTCTAACAAACATCTTGACACCAATTATTCTGATTGGTTTAGGTGTGATTCTACCAATCCTTGCAAAAAAAGAACAAAAGAAACAAATCAAATAAATCCTACTATTAGCTAGATAGTATCACTTTTGTCTTTTCCTGAAAGAAAAATCCCTTTGAACAGTAGCGTTCAAGGGGATTTCTTTTTGTTTGATTGTTTATTTTCTACTTGGCTTCATACCAAGTCACGCCTTCATTTTCATCAGCAATCAGGGGTATACTGAGTTGAATGGCTTCTTCCATGGTTTGTTTGACGAGTTTTTTTATGGCAGCTAATTCTGACTTAGGCACTTCAAGAACAATTTCATCGTGTACTTGTAGAAGCATCTTAGTCTGATAACCACCCTCTACCAATGCTTTATCTAGTTGAATCATAGCGATTTTGAGAATATCTGCAGCCGAACCTTGGATAGGTGAGTTGATAGCTGTACGCTCTGCAAAACCACGAATGTTAAAGTTACGCGAATTAATATCTGGCAACTCACGACGACGTTTGAAGAGAGTCTCTACATGACCCTTATCACGCGCCTCACGAACGACTTCATCCATGTAATTTTTGATACCAGGAAAGCGTTCAAAGTAAGTGTCGATGTATGCCTTAGCCTCTTTACGGCTGATACCTAGGTTATTGGATAAACCAAAGTCTGAAATTCCGTAAACCACTCCAAAGTTGACAGCCTTGGCATTGCGACGGTCGTTTGGAGTCACATCCTCAGGACGTTCAATTCCAAAGACACGCATGGCTGTCGAGGTATGGATATCAGCTCCCTCTTGGAAGGCCTTGATTAAGTGCTCATCTTTAGAGATATGCGCCAAAACTCGCAACTCAATCTGTGAATAGTCAGAGCTAAGAAGGACACTATCCTCCCACTCTGGCACGAAAGCCTTACGAATGAGGCGACCTTGTTCCAAGCGAACAGGAATATTTTGCAAGTTTGGATCGACACTAGACAGACGCCCTGTCTGAGTCAAATCTTGAACATAGCGCGTGTGAATCTTGCCATCCGCTAAAATCCAATCCTGCAAACCAATCACATAAGTCGATTGAATTTTAGCAATCTGACGATAATCTAAAATTTTCTTGACGATTGGGGCAATAGGAGCTAGGCGCTCTAACACATCCACTGCTGTTGAGTAACCTGTCTTGGTTTTCTTGGTGTATTCTATAGGGAGACCTAACTTTTCAAAAAGTAGTTCGCCCAACTGCTTAGGCGAGTTGATGTTAAACTCCTCACCAGCCAATTCATAAATCTCTTGAGTCAGCTTTTCAATGACAAGCTCATTTTCAACTTGCATCTCGATTAGAGTTTCTTTTTTAACCTTAATCCCAGCGATTTCCATCTTAGCAAGAACAAAGGCCAGAGGTTGCTCCATCTCATAGAGAAGGTCTAATTGTCCGTTTTCACTTAACTTTTCAAGCAATACAGGCTCTGTCTCAACCAGCACAGCAACCTTGCGAGCCAAGTGCTCCAAGAATGTCTCTCTCTCAGGGATAGCTTTCTTGATCCCCTTACCGTAGAAGGTCTCATCATCAACCAAATAAGTTTGGCCGTAGAGACTAGCGATAGTTGAAATTTCATTATTCTCGACAGTAGAGAGAAGGTATTTGGCCAAGCGACTGTCAAAAGCTGGAGCCTGTAAATTCAAACCAAAACGATTTAAGAGAACTTTAGCTTTCTTAAAGTCATACACTTTCAGAGGTTTTTTTTCTAGAAATTCCTTGAGAATTGGCTCCTGCAAGAGTTCCAACTTATCTGTAGCATAGAGCTTGTCTCCACAAGACCAAGCAAAACCAATCAAGTCATCTGCATGGTAGTTTTCTCCAAAGAGTTCAAAGTGAAAGATGGAGTCCGCACTTAGCATATCTTGACTGACTTGGTCAACAATAGTAAAGTCCAAACTATCAGCCACATCAGCTGATGATACATTTAAAGCCTGCTTGAGTTGTTTAAAGCCCATCTCATCGTAGAATTTTCCGAGGTTTTCAATATCTGGACCGCTATAAACCAAATCATCTAGGCCAATCTCAATCGGTGCCTTAGTATCGATAGTTGCCAGTGTTTTAGACAGAAAGGCTTGTTCCTTGTCATTGACAAGATTTTCCTTCATCTTTGAAGCCTTCATGCTATCAATGTTCTCATAAATACCTTCAAGCGAGCCATGTTCAAGCAAAAGCTTGATACCAGTCTTCTCACCAATCTTAGTGACCCCAGGAATATTATCTGACTTATCCCCCATGAGTGCCTTGAGATCAATGAACTGAGCTGGTGTGATTCCCATCTTTTCCATGAGATAAGCCGGTGTAAAGGCCTCAAACTCAGCCACACCTTTCTTAGAAATCTCAACCACAGTATGCTCATCTGTCAACTGAATCAAGTCCTTGTCTCCGCTGACGATAGTTACATCAAAAGAATCCTTTTCAGCCAAACGCCCCAGAGTCCCGATGATATCATCTGCTTCATACTGAGCTAACTCATAATGACGAATCCCAAGATGGTCTAGCAACTCACGAATAAAAGGAAATTGCTCACGAAACTCATCCGGAGTCTTGGCACGACCACCCTTATAATCAGCATACATCTCTGTACGGAAAGTCGTCTTCCCCGCATCAAAAGCAACCAAGATATGACTCGGTTGAACACGCTCCAGTAGGTGATTTAACATCAGATGAAATCCGTAGATTGCATTGGTATGTAGTCCATTGTCATTTTTAAAACGATCCAGTTGCTGGTAAAGTGCAAAAAATGCTCGGAAAGCAACTGAAGAACCGTCAATTAGTAGTAATTTTTTCTTGTCCATACACCCATTATAAAGGAAAGCAGGGAAAAATACCATTAGGAAGAGCCCAAATGCTGAATAACACTTATGAGACTGGTTTTTCTACTCGAACTCCATCGCCATCAACTTGAAATCCATCGATAGTAGTATTTACTGCCAATTCTCCAGATGCATTTACATAGTAATGTTTTCCTGAAACCTGGAACCACTGGTTGGTTTTCATAGCTCCAGAACTTTCCAGATAATACCAAATACCTTTATCCTTCAACCAACCTGTCTGCATTTCACCAGATGACTTCAAGTAATACCAATTCGAACCATCTTTTAACCAACCTGTTGTCATTCTACCATCAGCTTGCAAATGATACCAGTTCCCATTAATCTTCTTCCAACCGACGGCTATCTGACCATTTTCATAGTAGTACCAACTTGTTCCCTCTTTTGCCCAACCATTTTTAGAGCTACCTGTTTTAGTTAAGGGGATATAACGTCTGTTTCCACTTCGTGAAATATAACTAATCCATTTATAGCCTTCTTTTTCAAAGGTTTGATCATAATGAACACTCATTCCAGCTTCGTAGTAATCGATAACAGTAGATGTCAATGATGGCTGGTCCATAATAGCAGATTTTTCTGTGAAGTGATGAGTTCCACTGAAAGCTAGTAGAGACTGATGATGCCCTACACTAGCATTCCCTACATCTTTAAAGTGAATGAAACCAGTCATAGAACTCGCCTTTACAATTCTACTATGATATGTTTCTGTATAATCATAATTGTACTCCTCGATTTCAATCATGTCTCCAATCACATTAGATACCCAGGCTACGTGACCGTACTGCCCTCTTGTACTCCAAGCAATCGCACCAATTGCTGGTTGCTGGTCCACCCGATAGCCTTCTTTTTGGGCTCGATAACCCCATTGATTAGCGTTCCCATAAGCAGCTGGTAGTTCAAAACCATTGACACTACTTAAACGAAAAGCAGCAAAAGAGGTGCATTGTCCCGAGTACATACGCCACTTATCAATTTTTTGACTTCCATTTTTATAATAATAGGGATAATCATCTCCTCGTGCCAGTGATCCATTGTTTGCCTGGTTGGCATGAACAGTTCCTCCACCAAACAAAAAAACTCCTGCTAGTAATAGTGAAGCTGATCCTACAGCTGTCTTTCTGAGAAAAGTTCCCTTTTTATGTCCTGCTTTAGTAAATGTCATTCATTCTCCTTCAAATAATTAGATTTTTGAGGTTGACCTCATCTATATCATTCGAAAGAAAAAGAAAAAAGTGAGAAACTTCCCACTTTCATGATTATCCTTAATCCAAATAATGAATTAAGTTCTTTTCTGTTAAAATATCTGAATAGGTGAAAGATTCAACATAGACATTTGCCTGTTTGTCTCCTTCAACATTTCCAAACTCAACGATGAAGAGCGAAGGATAAACCTCAATTAGTTTTCCTAAACGATTTTTTTGGCGTTTACGACCATTTTCTAGGGTCATTTCCACCACTTGTCCCTCATGCGCCTTAATTTCTTCTTTGATTTTTTTCATTTTAGCCACATCTGTAAATGCGTCTGTCATCTTGGTTCCTCCATCTTCGAAATACTTGAAAATTTATTATATTCTTTTTGGAAAATCAATTCTACCGTTCCGCGAGCACCGCTACGGTTTTTCTCGATAATCACTTCTACTTTATTATTTGGAATGCCTTCCTCTTCTTCACCACCACGCTCATAATAGTCATCACGATAGAGAAAGGCTACGATATCAGCATCTTGCTCGATAGATCCAGATTCACGAATATCAGACAAAACTGGTCTCTTATCTTGACGTTGCTCTACACCACGAGAAAGCTGACTAAGAGCTATAACTGGAACTTTGAGTTCTTTTGCTAAGATTTTCAACTGACGGGAAATCTCAGATACTTCTTGTTGACGATTTTCTCGACCAGTTCCAGTGATAAGCTGAAGATAGTCAATCAAAATCAAGCCTAGATTACCTGTTTCTTGAGCCAGTTTACGGGAACGAGATCGAATTTCTGTAATCCGAATCCCAGGTGTATCATCAATATAGATACTTGCATTAGCCAGATTACCCTGAGC
This sequence comes from Streptococcus sp. HMSC061D10, assembly GCF_001808865.1. Classification (NCBI taxonomy): domain Bacteria; kingdom Bacillati; phylum Bacillota; class Bacilli; order Lactobacillales; family Streptococcaceae; genus Streptococcus; species Streptococcus sp. HMSC061D10. The sequence goes on from NZ_KV794988.1 coordinate 88,991, forward strand.
AATCGTATACTTACGCCATTCTTCCTCGGTCAATTGACCCGTACGGATAGAATGTGACTCTACCAAGCCTTCCGCAGCCAGCATACGATCGACCAAACTTTCAGCACCCATTTCCAGAGAGAAAATAGCAACTGTCTTATCGAGTTTGGTTCCGATATTTTGCGCAATATTCAAAGCAAAGGCTGTCTTACCAACCGCAGGACGAGCTGCCAAAATAATCAATTCTTCCTCATGCAGACCTGTCGTCATATGATCTAAATCTCGATAGCCTGTCGCAATACCCGTGATATCTGAAGTCTGTTGCGAACGAGCTTCTAGATTTCCAAAGTTAATATTCAATACATCGCGAATATTTTTAAAACCATTTCGATTGGCATTCTCACTGACATCAATCAAGCCTTTTTCTGCACGAGCGATAATTTCGTCAGCAGGTTGAGAAGCTTCATAGGCTAGGTTTACAGACTCTGTCAACTTAGCAATCAGACGTCGAAGCATGGCCTTTTCTGCTACAATTTTAGCATAGTATTCCGCATTAGCAGAGGTTGGCACTGAATTGACAATCTCAACCAGATAAGACAAGCCTCCGATAGTTTGTAAATCACCTTGGCTATCTAGTATAGTCCGAACTGTGGTTGCATCAATAGCATCTCCACGATCAGACAAATCAACCATAGCCTGAAAAATCAAACGGTGAGCATACTTAAAGAAGTCCTGTGAATCGATATATTCTCGGACAAAAACGAGTTTAGTCTCATCAATAAAAATGGCTCCCAACACAGATTGTTCTGCCAGAATATCTTGAGGCTGAACACGCAGTTCTTCAACTTCTGCCATCAGACTTTCCTTCCTTTTACAATGTTGTCAACCAATCGTAAATTAAGCTTCCTTGACACGAAGATTGATTACACTTGTCACATCTTGATAAATCTTCACCGGAACATCAATCAAACCAACTGCTCGGATTGGTGATTGAACTTGAATGTGGCGTTTATCAATTTTAATACCAAATTGTTTTTGCAATTCTTCTGCAATTTTCTTGTTGGTAATAGATCCAAATGTACGTCCATCTGGACCAACTTTTTCAACAAACTCAACGATGGTTTCTTCTGCTTCCAGTTTTGCTTTAATTTCCTTCGCTTCTGCAAGCATCTCTGCATGTGCTTTTTCTTCTGATTTTTGTTTACCACGCAACTCACCAATAGCTTGAGCTGTAGCTTCCTTAGCAAGGTTTTTCTTAATTAAAAAGTTTTGTGCATATCCAGTTGGCACTTCTTTAATTTCACCTTTTTTTCCTTTACCTTTAACATCTGCTAAAAAGATTACTTTCATTCTTCTGACTCCTTTTCTTTTGTTTCATTAAAAATAACTGTTTTCAGTTTATCTCCTGCTTCTTGCAGGCTCATATCTGTCAAACGTGCCGCAGCTAAGTTAAAGTGACCACCGCCACCTAACTCTTCCATAATTCGTTGGACATTGATCTTACTTCTGCTTCGTGCAGAAATGGAGATTGCTCCTTGACTATTCTTAGCAAGTACAAAGCTGGCCTCTATACCAGACATAGCAAGCATAGCGTCAGCAGCCTTACTAATAACAACCGTATCGTACTCTTTATCCTCCAAAGCTTGAGCAACCAGGATTGATGGCTGCACCATTTGCCCTTGTAAAATTAACTCATTTACTAATCGATATTCTTCAAAATCCGTGGCCGAAATTTCCTGAATGACAATGCTATCACTCCCTCTCGTTCTGAGATAACTTGCAACATCAAAAGTTCGACTAGTTACCCGAGAGGTGAAATTTTTAGTATCCAACATCATTCCCCCCATAAGAACACTAGCCTGAATGCGACTCAAACGTTTCTTCTTAGAGTTTTGAAATTGAATCAACTCAGTTACAAGTTCACTAGCACTGCTTGCTCCACTCTCGATATAGGTAATAACCGCATTATCTGGAAAATCTTGGTCGCGACGGTGATGGTCAATGACAATCGTCTGTGTAAACAAATCATAAAACTCTTTGGATAAGGTTAAAGCTGTCTTAGAATGGTCAACCATCACAAGCAAGGAACGTTTGGTAACCATTGTCATAGCCTGGCCTAAAGGAAGAAGTTTTGAAACACCCTCCTCTTCCAAATAGTTAACCGCTCGAGCAATATCTGGAGACATCTCTGTAGGATCATAAATCACATAACTATCTTCCAGTACATTACTCGAAAACAACTGCATTCCAACCGCTGAGCCAAGAGCATCCATATCCAGATTCTTATGACCAACCACAAAAACTCGATCGACACTTTTAAGTTTATCTGAAATAGCTGTCATCATGGCACGAGTTCGTGTCCGAGTACGTTTAACAGATGCAGCTGAACCTCCTCCAAAGTAGATTGGATTTTTAGTTTCATCATTCTCTTTTACGACAACTTGGTCACCACCACGAACTTCAGCTAAGTTGAGATTAAGAAGAGCCACCTTCCCAATCTGATCATGATTCCCATCGCCATAAGAAACTCCCATACTCATCGTTAGTGGTAAATTCCGTTGCTTGGCTTCTTCACGAAAGGTATCAATCACAGAAAACTTATCCTGCATCAAGTGACCAAGTACAGTGTAGTCAGTAAATAGATAAAACCGATCCATACTCACTCTACGAGAAAACATGGCATGTTTCCCAGCAAATTCTGAAACAAAATTTGCAACAAAACTATTGATATGACTAATGTCTGATTCAGACGTTTCATTTTCCAAATCATCATAGTTATCAACTGAGATAATCCCGATTACCGGTCTACTTGTCACAAGCTCAACAGTCGCCTCATACTCACCAGAAACATCAAAAAAGTATAAGACACCTGAATTTCTATCTAAATGCACTGCATATCGTTTCTCCCCAACAATGGCATAAGACCCTGGAGTAGAAATCGAACTCTTTAAAATCTTTTGAAATTGAGGAAAATCAATTTCTCCATCCTCAGTTGTCAAAATTAATTCCGCATAGGGATTGAACCATTCAATCTCACTGCTGTCCATATTTAATTTAACAACCCCGACAGGCATTTGCTCCAACAGAGCACTCAAACTATCCGTAGCCTGATGATTGACATACTGGATTTGCTCGATATCTGTTTTTTTGTAATATTTTTTCTGGAAATTAAATAGCAGAACATAGAATACGATAAATAAAAATAGACTTGCTATAGTGATAAGATTATCCTTTACTAACACAATCAAAATGGTCATAATCGTAAAGGTTACCATAGCAATCAGATACATAAAAAAGGGATTTATTTCATTTTTTTTCATTACAAACCTCTTGCGCATTATTATACCATAATTGTAGCCAAAATGCGACTTTTAAAGAGGGAACACTATTTTCAAATAATAGTAAAACATCCAAACTAAAAAGTGGTTTACACTAGTGTAAACCACTT
>NZ_KV794988.1:92517-142591 GCF_001808865.1 Streptococcus sp. HMSC061D10
AAGTGGTTTACACTAGTGTAAACCACTTTTACAGACTAATTTTTAAGATTATTTAACTTCTAGAAGACCAATATCTCCGTCTTCACGACGATAAATAACATTTGTTGTTTCATCTTCAACATCTACATAGATAAAGAAGTCATGTCCCAATAAATCCATCTGTAAGATAGCTTCTTCCAAATCCATTGGTTTCAAATCAATTTGTTTTGAACGAACAACTTTTGGTTGTGCTACATCTAAGTCCTCAACTAAAGCATCTGTAAAGAGTTGACTTGTAGATACTTTATTTCTGTTCTTACGTTCAATTTTAGTTTTGTTTTTACGAATCTGACGCTCAATCTTATCTGTCACCAAATCAATAGAACCGTACATATCTTGAGAAATATCTTCTGCACGAAGAGTAATAGATCCAAGCGGAATGGTTACTTCTACTTTAGCAGTCTTTTCACGGTAAACTTTCAAGTTAACTCGCGCATCCAATTCTTGGTCTGCTTGGAAGTATTTTTCGATCTTTTCGAGTTTAGAAACTACATAATCACGAATTGCTTCTGTTACTTCTAGGTTTTCACCACGGATACTATATTTAATCATATAAGTACCTTCTTTCTAAACATATTTGTTTTTCTAATTACATTATAACGCTTTCATATTTTTTTTGCAAACTTTTTCCTCATCTTGCGAGGGAAAAAGTTTTAATATTCTGACAACCAGCCTCTAATAGCATACTTTTAAGACGATTCAAGGTAGTTCCAGTTGTATAGATATCATCAAATAGTAAGATATTCTCTGGAAGCTTCACTCCATCTTTCAACAAAAAGGGAAATACTGTAAGTAAACGATCTGATCGATTTTTTGAAGAACTAGCTTCAACTTCGTTTTTAATCAAAATATCAAGATATGATAACCCAGTATCCTTTATCAAACCCTCAACTTGATTAAAGCCTCTGCTTTTAAAACGCTGGCCACTCAGAGGAACAATCACAATCTGATAGTCCTTATACTTCTTTAACTCTTTTTGTAATATATCAGAAAATACCTTTCTAAGAAGATAATCACCATCAAATTTATAGCGACTAAAATACTCTTTCATGGCCTGATTATAGGAATAAAGAGCTACATGATCAACCTTTACACCTTTTTTACACCAAAATTGACAATCTTGACAGATGATTGACATTCCTTTTTTAAAACAACTAGGACAATGATTACCACCAATGCTCTCGAAAGACGAAATACAGGATTCACATACTAGTTCCTCCTCCTTTTTAAAACAGAGCAGGTTAGTAAAGCTTACCTCTGTTTGCAAGCTTTTAGCACACAATAAACACTTCATACTCCTGCCTCCTGATTCATTTGTTTAATCTCCTTTATGGCTCTCTTAATAGACTGATTGAGTCCGTCATGGAAAAATATAAGTTCTCCAGTAGGACGATCCATGCTTCTTCCAACTCGCCCACCAATTTGTACTAAACTTGACTTGGTAAAGAGTTGATGATTGGCTTCCACCACAAAAACATCTACACGAGGGAAGGTAACTCCACGCTCTAATATAGTTGTGCTTACTAATATCGTCAACTCTCCATCTCGAAAGGCTTGTACCTGCTCTAATCGGTCTTCCGTGATTGAGGATACAAAGCCTATTTTCTCATTTGGAAATTTCTCCTGCAATATTTCTTTTAGCTTTTCTCCCTTTTTTATTTCAGATGCGAAGATTAATAAGGGATATGCCGTCTTTCTCTGTTTCTCAATGTAAAGTTTTAATTTTGGAGGTAAGCCATTTTTTTCTAAATATCTATTAAAATGCGATAACCAGATTGGCTTGGGAACAATGAGAGGATTTCCATGAAAGCGACGTGGCAAACTGAGACGCTTTAACTCCCCTTGTTTAACTTTTCTGTCTAACTCATCTGTTGACGTTGCTGTTAAAAATATTCTCAATCCATTTTCCTTTACACAATTGTTGACTGCATGGTAAAGCACTGGATTATCAACATAAGGAAAGGCATCCACTTCATCCACAATCAATAAATCAAAAGCTTGATAAAATTTTAATAGTTGGTGAGTGGTTGCTACAACTAAAGGTGTACGAAAATAGGGATCCGATTCCCCATGTAGTAGTGCAATCTCACATGCAAAATCATTTTGTAATCGTTTATGGAGCTCTAGGCAAACATCAATTCGTGGACTGGCCAGACAAACAGCTCCACCCTGATTTATCACCTTAGCGACAACTTTGTAGATCATCTCTGTCTTACCAGCTCCTGTCACTGCATGTACCAAGGTGGCCTCCTTCTTATCTACCGCCTGAAGGAGTCCTTGTGATACCCGCTCTTGAAATGGAGTCAGTTGACCTGACCATTTGAGTACATCTTGCTTGGGAAAACATTCTTGCGGAAAGTAATAGAGTTTTTGATCACTTCTTATTCGCTTCATAATCAAGCATTCTCGACAATAAAAAGCACCAACAGGCAAATGCCATTCTTCTTTTATCTGACTACCACAACGCTGACAATATTGTTGGCCCTTCTCTTTTTTTATGGATGGAATTTGTTTTGCTCGTTGTCTCTCCTCAAGACTTAATTCTTGTTCCGTAAAAAGGCGACCGAGGTAATTTGGATTGACTTTCATATTTCTTTATTCGTAAAATGTAGAACTTTACGCTATTTTTTAGTACAATAAAAATATGGAATATAGAACTATAAAAGAGGACGGTCAAGTCCAAGAAGAAATTAAAAAATCACGCTTTATCTGTCATGCCAAGCGTGTCTATAGTGAAGAAGAGGCTCGTGATTTTATCACAGCTATCAAAAAAGAACACTATAAAGCAACCCACAACTGCTCTGCCTTTATTGTCGGTGAACGTAGTGAAATCAAGCGAACCAGTGATGACGGAGAACCTAGTGGAACTGCTGGTATTCCTATGCTAGGAGTTTTGGAGAATCACAACCTTACTAATGTCTGTGTAGTAGTTACTCGTTATTTTGGTGGTATTAAACTAGGGGCTGGTGGTTTGATACGCGCTTATGCTGGTAGTGTTGCCCTAGCAGTTAAAGAAATTGGCATTATTGAAATCAAAGAGCAGGCAGGGATACAGATTCACATGACCTATGCCCAGTATCAAGAATATGGGAATTTTCTTAAAGAGCATAATCTCATAGAATTAGAGACAAACTTTACAGATCAAGTTGACACTATGATTTTCATTGATAAAGAAAAGAAAGACGGTATCAAGGCTGATCTCATTGAATTTTTCAATGGAAAAGTTACTCTAACTGACAAAGGTTTACGTGAAGTTGAAGCACCTGTAAACCTATCGTAAAGAAAGGAAATATCATATGGCTTTTGGAAGATTAATTCAGGGACTCGCTGGAAACTTCAGTGAGCAAAGTAAAGAAGCTCTTACCAAGGAGTTTGGACAATATTTATTAGAAAATGAAGAAATTCAAAGTGGATATAAACTCATTCGTGACTCAATTATCTTTACAAATATCCGAATCATCTTTACAGATAAACAAGGGGCAACCGGACGGAAGATGTCTATCAAATCAATTTTCCTCATGAACATCGTTAATGTTGAGATGGAAACTGCTGGACTTGGGATTGATGATAGCGAGATTACGATTACTTACTTAGAAAATGCCTTTCTAAAAGCTCATAATGAGCACTTTAACTCTCACAAATTTGAATTTCCAAAGAAAACAGATATCGTACCTCTTTATACTTATCTATTTGAATTAGCTTATCACAATCGTTTAAATATTAACGGTTTGAATCACTGATATAAAGAAATCCTATCACTCCGATAGGATTTCTATATTTTACAAAAGTTAAAGTTAGCGTTATACTAGTAGCATCTTATATAAAGAGGTGCTTATATGGCTATTTATAACAACATCACAGAACTCATCGGTAGAACACCGATTGTTAAATTAAACAACATTGTACCCGAAGGTGCAGCAGATGTTTATGTAAAACTTGAAGCTTTTAACCCAGGATCATCCGTTAAAGACCGCATCGCCCTAAGTATGATTGAAAAAGCAGAACAAGAAGGTAAACTGAAACCAGGTTCTACTATTGTGGAAGCAACAAGTGGAAATACTGGTATCGGACTTTCATGGGTTGGTGCTGCTAAAGGCTATAAAGTTGTTATTGTTATGCCTGAAACCATGAGTGTTGAACGTCGTAAAATTATCCAAGCTTATGGAGCTGAACTAGTCCTCACTCCTGGTAGCGAAGGAATGAAAGGTGCGATTGCAAAAGCGCAGGAAATTGCTGCTGAGCGTGATGGTTTCCTACCATTACAGTTTATTAACCAAGCTAACCCAGAAGTTCACGAAAGAACAACAGGAGCTGAAATTCTAGCTGATTTCGGAGCTGATGGTTTAGATGCCTTTGTTGCTGGTGTTGGTACCGGAGGAACTATTTCAGGTGTTTCTCATGCTCTTAAAACTGCTAACTCAAACATTCAAGTTTTTGCAGTTGAGGCAGACGAGTCAGCTATCTTGTCAGGTGAAAAACCAGGTCCTCACAAAATTCAAGGTATCTCTGCTGGATTCATTCCAGATACACTTGATACAAAAGCTTACGATGGTATCGTTCGTGTGACATCAGATAATGCTCTTGCACTTGGCCGTGAAATCGGTGGAAAAGAAGGTTTCCTTGTTGGAATTTCTTCTGCTGCAGCTATCTATGCAGCAATTGAAGTTGCTAAAAAACTTGGAGCAGGCAAAAAAGTCCTTGCTCTCGCACCAGATAACGGTGAGCGTTACCTATCTACAGCTCTCTATGAGTTTGAAGTATAGTCTCCTAAATACACTAAGCCCTTGTATAGGGCTTTTTGTTTACCTTTTAAAATAAACCTCTGAATCCCCCTCCAACAAAAGAAAAGGAAGCTGATTTGCTTCCTTACTTTTTTATTAGTTATTCAAGGCTGCTGCCATTGTAGCTGCAACTTCTGCTTCAAAGTCGTTTGCAGCTTTTTCGATACCTTCACCAACTTCAAAGCGAGCGAACTCAACTACTGAAGCGTTAACTGATTCAAGGTAAGCTTCAACTGTCTTGCTGTCATCCATGATGTAAACTTGTGCAAGAAGTGTGTAAGCTTGGTCAACTTTAGTGTTGTCAAGCATGAAGCGATCCATTTTACCTGGGATGATTTTATCCCAGATTTTTTCTGGTTTACCTTCTGCAGCCAATTCAGCTTTGATAGCTTCTTCAGCTTGAGCGATTACTTCATCAGTCAATTGAGCTTTAGATCCGTATGCCAAGTGTGGAAGAGCTGGTTTACCAACCATAGCACGGCTTTCATTATCTTGGTCGATAACGTGGTTCAATTGTGCCAACTCATCTTTAACAAATTGCTCATCCAATTCTTTGTATGAAAGAACTGTTGGTTTCATAGCAGCGATGTGCATTGAAATTTGTTTAGCAAGTGCTTCGTCTCCACCTTCGATTACAGAGATAACACCGATACGTCCACCGTTGTGTTGGTATGCTCCGAAGTGTTGTGCATCTGTTTTTTCAATCAAAGCAAAGCGACGGAATGAGATTTTTTCTCCGATAGTCGCTGTTGCAGACACGTAAGCTGCTTCAAGAGTTTCACCTGAAGGCATTGTCAAAGCAAGTGCTTCTTCGTTGTTAGCTGGTTTTCCTTCAGCGATTGCTTTAGCTGTTGCGTTTACCAACTCAACAAATTGAGCGTTTTTCGCAACGAAGTCAGTTTCAGCATTTACTTCAACAACTGCTGCAACGTTACCGTCAACATAAACACCAGTCAAACCTTCTGCAGCAACACGGTCAGCTTTCTTAGCTGCTTTTGCCATACCTTTTTCGCGAAGCAATTCAATCGCTTTTTCGATATCGCCTTCCACTTCAACCAATGCTTTTTTAGCGTCCATAACACCAGCACCAGATTTTTCACGCAACTCTTTAACAAGTTTAGCTGTAATTTCTGCCATTTTGATTCTCCTATATTTTTTAAAAATAGGAGAGCCGGGCTAAGCCCCGCCCTCCTAGGTAATTACTATTTATTATGAATTAAGCGTTGTCGCCTTCTACAACTTCAACGATTTCTTCGATTGAATCTGCTTGAGCTTCTGAAGCTACAAATTCTGCTTCAACTGCTGCAACAGCATCTTCACCTTGGCGACCTTCGATGATAGCGTCTGCCAATTTAGCTGTAATCAACTTAACTGCGCGGATAGCGTCATCGTTAGCTGGGATGATTACATCAATATCGTCTGGATCTGTGTTTGTGTCAACCATCGCTACAACTGGGATTCCCAATTTTTTAGCTTCTTTAACAGCGATTTGCTCTTTATGTGGGTCAACTACGTACATTACATCTGGGATACGAGGCATATCTTCGATACCACCCAAGAATTTTTCAAGACGTGCACGTTGTTTGTTAAGAAGTGCAACTTCTTTCTTAGGAAGAACTTCAAAAGTTCCATCTTCTTCCATACGTTTGATTTCTTTCAAACGAGCGATACGTTTTTGGATTGTTCCCCAGTTTGTAAGAGTTCCACCCAACCAACGGTGGTTGATGAAGTATTGACCTGAACGTACTGCTTCTTCAGCAACTGCGTCAGCTGCTTGTTTCTTAGTACCAACAAACAATACAACTGCATCGTTAGCTGCAGCATCACGCATGAAGTCGTATGCTTGGTCAGCGTATTTTACAGTTTGTTGCAAGTCGATAACGTGGATTCCGTTACGCTCAGTGAAGATGTACTTAGCCATCTTAGGGTTCCAGCGACGAGTTTGGTGACCAAAGTGCACACCAGCCTCAAGAAGTTGTTTCATTGAAATTACTGCCATGAGTATTTCTCCTTTTTGTTTTTTTCCTCTTCTTGATTTCAGCTTGCAAAACGACCCGAAGGCAACAGCTTCACAATTCATCAAGAATGAGTATTATCGTTTACACGACAGGTTACATTATATCATAGTTGAACCTTTTTTTCAAGTAATTGTGCTAGTTTTTCCTTCATAACGTAACTTCCCAACTGAAATTTTAAAAAAATTTATCAACTTTAAATAAAAAGCATCCCAACATAAATTGGTTACTGCTAAATGTGCAATAACTGCTTATGTTGAGACTCAGATAAATACAAAATATTTCGAAATGTTTTGATATGAAAGAATCTACTTTATATTTTTTTATAGCAAGTATCATATCTTCATACTCTATGTTATCGAAAAAACAATTACTAAAGATTAAACTTGCCAATAAGTCTTTGACTTGCTACTTGCTACTTCGAAGTTTCTTACGGATTTTATAGGCTATATTAAACAAGAAATACAATGAGCTAGTTGGGTAATTAAACTCACCAGCAAATTCCTCGATAGTGGGATTAAACTTAGATTTAAAATTAAATAACCCACCCTCTAAGTTGTTTTCAATTCCACCCATATTATGAGTTTCTGCCCCGCGTTCAAATGAATGTTGAGCAGTCTCAAACCATGTTGGAATAGCAGGTTGATAATGTCTAAATTCCTCATTCATTCCAGCATATAAGTTCTCAGAAGTTTTCCCAAATTCGATGGTCAAAGTTCCAGACAATGGAACGACACTGTCCCCTCTATCAATATGACTCTTAAGAAAAGAAATTTCTTCCTCTAATCGTTTTCTTTCTTGCTGATTCTCTTTTATTTTACCTTCTTTCGTTTTATCAGTGAATTTCTGCGCTATTTTAAGATTTTTTTCGAGTTGCTGCTCAACTTCTTTCAGTCTATTAGGTAAATCTAAATAGCTCAGTGTGATAAAGGAATGATCAGGATAAGTAGTCAATAACTTTTGATAATAATCTTTTCCTCGTAAACTGATATTCTTACGAGACTCTGTTTTCTTCATTAAAAATGAAAATTCATCTAATAAATCAAGTCCACCGAATTTCACTTCCAATCCTTTATTTCTTGCAGTTCGGATTGCCTGTCGAGTAGACTTGGACAGTTGATCCAGCGAGAAGTTTTCTTTATGAATATTAGCTTGAAAACGAGGTTGTATGTTTTCTGCCATATCCTTTGTCAATCCTGTCCAATGAACTTTATTTTTTTGCAATTCCTCAACAATTTCAAAAGTTTTAGAATTTTGAATAGTTTTTTGGTCGATCAGACTTCGACTGATAAAAAGGCTTGGATCAAATTTAACCATTATTGCATTGCTTTTTTTAGCAATTTTTTTCAATGTTAAAATCACAAATTTCAGAAGTTCTTTATCTTCATAATTAATAACTGGGCCTCTTGGAATATAGAACATGGAAAATCCTAATGGAAGAGGCTGAATTAAGATATTCGCTACTCCAACTAGTTGATTTTCTTTATAAAATCCAACTCTCTCATTCCCCCAAGTATCCTTTATCTTGGCCCAATCACTACTCTGCAATAAATTCCCTTGAGGATGATTTTCTAAAAATAAATCCCACTCTTGAACATCAACATTCATTTTATAAGTAAACATAATTCCAGTACCAACTCTCTTAAAAACATATTATTTCGTTAGATAAACATACTTATCCTAGCTACATATCCGATAATTTTCATCCCATCTTTAATTCCATAATGACAAAAACATTCTGATGAAAATTTTTTATTAATACTATACAAAGGGTGAGATTAATAAAACCTCACCCTAAATTTCATAATAATTAATATATTAGTTTGGATAAATGTATCTTACAGTACCTCTTGATGCTGTCGGATTAAACCATCCACGATAATTTCCGATTGGTTGGGTTCCACTACCATCATAGTTACATTCAGAAACTTGAATACGAGTTGATGATTCAACTGCTGTAACAACTGCTACATGTCCGTATCCTCCATCATCCCATGAAGCAATTGCTCCAACTTGTGGTGTAGAACCTGTACGGAAACCTGCAGCCGCTGCACTTGCAGCCCATTGACCACCATTTCCCCAGTAATCACCAGCCCATGGAGCCAAAGTCTTAGCACCCCATGTACATTGACCTACAGGGTAACTTGAAGCATTTGAACTATAAGTTGGTCGTTGACTTACAGTAGTTGCTGCAGGTGTGTAGCTTGATTCTTCATCTGATGATGAAGATGATGAAGAACTTGAAGTTGCTTGTACTTGTGCAGCAAAGGTTGTGTTAGCCGAAGCTACAAGTGATTGTTGTTGACTTGCTTGTTTAGCTTTATAAGCTGCCTCTGCCTCTGCTGCTGCTTTGGCTTCTGCCTCTGCTGCTGCTTTTTTCTCTAGCAAGCTAGCTTTTTCGTTTTCTGCTGTAGCTTTTTCAGCTGCAAGATTTAACTCAGCTACTTTCAATTCTGCTTGTTTTGTCGTCAAAGCTTGAGCATCGTCAGCAAGCGTTTGTTGGTTAGCAATGACAGTATTGATTGCTTCGTTGTTTGCAACTTGTTTTTCAGAAATAGCTTTCTTATCTTCTTTTTGTTGCTGCAACATTTTATTGTTTGCTGATACGATTTCACTCATAGCTGCTACACGAGAAATAGCTTCTGTAATTGAGTCAGAGTTAATAATCGTATTGATGTAACTTGTAGCAGTTCCGTTCGTTTGTGCACTACGAGCTTGGTTTTCAAGTGATTCATTACGTGCTACGATATTTTTTGAAAGCTCTGCGATTTCACCTTCAAGTTTTTTAGATTCTTCTTGAAGTTTTTCGTTTTCAGATTGTAATTTTTCTTGCTCTGATTGAATAGCTGAAACTTTAGTTTGAATTTCGTCTACTTGTTTTTGAGCTTCTTTCTGTTGAGCTGTCAAGTTACTAATTTTACTATCTTGAGCAGCAATCTTTTCATCTGTTGTATTTGCTTTAACACTTGAAAGAACAGCTCCTTGTGAGACTAATACTGTACTTAACAAAAGTGATGCTAGGATTTTTTTCTTCATAAGTGTGAATACTCCTTCTTTTAAGACAATACTAGTATATCAAAAAAAGGCCTAATAAATATTACGCCTTTATTACAGTTTTGTTTCTTTCTTATAGATATATTTTTTCAAAAATAAACTGAAAAATTAACATCCATAGACAGTTTAATATCATTGATGGAACTAGACCATAAACGATAAAAACTGTTATACTTTCAGCAGTTAAGCCAATCATTTGCGCTAGAAGAAAACTGCCAAATTCAAAAGAGAAAGTCATCATTAAAATAGCTAATAGTCTAGTCCATCTATTTGATAAGACGATCGCATTATTTTTATAAATGATTGCACCAATAATCACAAAAAGAAGACTAGCAATACCTACTAAATGGAAAAAATAAATATCGTATATAAGACCAATAAATAAGCAATAAACTAAAAATAGATACTCCGATACTTCAATAGTTTCAAACAACAAGAAGATGAAGATAAAGTGGCTCACAATTTGAAAATGTGGAAAAAAACTATTTACAAACTGCCCTAAATGACTGTCTATTAAGACAACTATAGGCAAGAGTAAAAACATCCCTATCTGCTTCAACAGTCTCATGATGGATTCCCCACTAATTCTACGACTTTTAGGTTCATTGGATCAGCATTGAGTTTGACCATAACTTCTCTTGTTAGATAATCACTACTATGGGTAACTGATACAACCTCTCCTACGGGAATATCTGTTGTTTTAAAGTTACCCAGACCTCCTGTTACTACCTTGTCTCCTTGACTGATATCACTACTACTATTTAACTGGCTTATTTTAAGCAAGTCTTTTTCTTTGTCGTACCCAATGATAATGCCATATATACTAGTAGAACTGTGTTGGATTTTAACGGATATTTTCTCCGTATTTTCCGCGTTGGTCAATAAGTTAACCACAGTAGAGTTATCTTCAACCTTTCCCACGCTTCCAATCAGTCCCCCACCAGCTATAACAAGCATATTGCTTGTCACGCCTTGTTGAGAACCTGCATCAATTGTCAACTCTTGTTTCCAGGTTGCAGGAGTTCTCATGATGACGTCAGAAGCAATTAACTTGGTTGCATTCAATTTTGACTTCATATCCAATAACTGACGTAGTTGCTCATTTTCTTCCTTCAGACTGTCTGCTTCATTCGTTTCCTTCTTCATCTGATAGCGTTCTTTTTTGAGAGTTTCATTCTCGTTATAGGTTCTGGTCAAACGACCTAAATCAGATTTTACGGAAGAAAGCCATTGAAAAGGCTTTTGCACTATTCTATCGACTAATGAAATTCCATCTCCAGCTTTTGTTACAACTGCACTTGATTGTGTTGTCACTAAAAAAACGGATACTACTAATACAACGACAAATAGAACAATGATATATTTTGATTTTTTAAAACGGTTCATACCTCTACCTTATATTACATTCTAAGATTTTAGCAAAAATAGAATTGCACCCAATACACAAACAAATAATAGCGCTATACTATCTCTGTTCATCCAATTTAACTGTCGATACTGACTGCGTCCATTTCCACCTTGATAGCCTCTAGCTTCCATGGCTGTAGCAAGAGAATCCGCTCGTTTCAAACTCGTAGCGAATAAAGGAATCAAAATAGGAATCATAGCCTTAACTTTTTGGATTACATTTCCTTCTCCAAAATCAACACCACGCGCCTTTTGAGCATTCATAATGCGAATCGTATCATCCATCAAGGTTGGTACAAATCGCAAACTCATAGACAACATGAGCCCAATCTCATGAACTGGAACCTTAAATCTTTTTAAAGGTCCAAGCAAGGATTCAACTGCTGTTGCCAGGCTTAGTGGCATGGTGGTCAGAGTAAGCAAGGTTGAGAAAAAGATAATCAACACAAAGCGGCAAAAAATGATTCCAGCCTGCTCAATACCATAGCTTGTGATTTTTATAAATCCCATCTCGAACAAGACGTGACCACCAGAGATAAAGAACAGTTGAAAAAGGGTTGTAAAAGCAATCAGAAAAAACATAGATCGCAAACCTTTTATAAAAAAAGATAAGGGAACTTCTGATAAAACGACAAATATGCCTGTTGCAATGAAGAGTATGAGATTTGTAATTGGATTATTGGCCCAAAAAGCGATAATGATCAATAGAATCATTGCTACTAACTTACTACGAGGATCTAGACGATGAATAATCGAATTTCCTGGTATGTATCGACCTAAAATCATATTATCCATTGATAAACTCCTTAAACTCCTCTATCGTTAT
This sequence comes from Streptococcus sp. HMSC061D10, assembly GCF_001808865.1. Classification (NCBI taxonomy): domain Bacteria; kingdom Bacillati; phylum Bacillota; class Bacilli; order Lactobacillales; family Streptococcaceae; genus Streptococcus; species Streptococcus sp. HMSC061D10. The sequence continues at coordinate 104,640 of NZ_KV794988.1, forward strand.
CGGCAATTGTTCGAAAGAAATTCCTCTGTCAACTAGCCTTTGAGCAAATCGTGTGATTTTAGGAACACCCAATTGGATTTTTTCCATAAATTCGACATTTTGAAAGACAAGACTTGGCTTCCCACCCTTAACTAGTTTCCCTTTTTCCATCACATAAACTTGGTCAGCAAATTCGGCCACGTCATCCATAAGGTGGGTTACTAAAACAATTGTTATGCCATCTTGATGAAGCTTTTTAAACAAGGCCATCAACTCTTTTCGACCAATTGGATCCAAACCAGCTGTTGGTTCGTCTAAGACCAAAATGCTAGGCTCCATTGCCAAAATCCCAGCAATAGCAACCCTTCTCATCTGGCCACCTGAGAGTTCAAATGGACTTCGTTCAAAGAGTGATTCATCGATTCCTACTAAAGCTAGTTTTTCACGCGCAATAGCTTCTGCCTCTTCTACAGAAACTCCAAAATTTTGAGGGCCAAAAGCCACATCTTTTAGGACAGTTTCCTCAAAAATTTGATTCTCTGCAAACTGAAACACCAACCCAACTTGTTTACGAATTTGACGAATTTGCTTATTGACCGATGTTGGTGTGATCAATGTATCAAAGACACGAACACTTCCCTCTGTGGGAACTAGCAAACCATTTAAAAGCTGCAAAATTGTGGATTTCCCACTTCCTGTATGCCCAATAATAGCAGTATAGGAACCATCTTCTATGGTCAAACTGACATCTGACAAGGCAGCTGAGGCAAAGGGTGTTCCTTCCTGATAAGTATAACTAACATTGTCTAGAATAATTCCCATAAAGCCTCCTCGAGCTCCTCTTCGGACAGATAGTGCTCTGATAATTTCAAGCCACTGGTACGTAGTGATTCTTTTAATCGGTTGACAAAGGGTTGATCTAAGCCAATTTGATCTAAATCTGATCTAGAAAATAACTCTCTAGGAGTGCTAGTTGACTCGATTTCTCCTTTTTTCATCACCAAAACTCTGTCACTCATGGCCACCTCGTCCAAATCATGTGTAATGGAGATGACTGTCATCTGATGATCACGGCGAATCTTCTGGACTATCTTAATCAACTCTAATCGTCCCTCAGGGTCCAACATACTTGTAGCCTCATCCAAGATTAAAATATCTGGTCGCAGAGCAACAACACCTGCAATAGCTACTCTCTGTTTCTGACCTCCTGACAAGCGAGCTGGTTCCTTTTTAGCAAATTCAGCCATCCCAACTAATGATAAAGCTTCAGAAACGCGTTTCTTCATCTCTTCAAGTGGGATTCCTTGATTTTCCAGTCCAAAAGCAACGTCGTCTTCAACAGTTGCTCCTACGAATTGGTTATCAGGATTTTGAAAAACCATACCAATCTTACATCTTTTTTCCCAGACATTTTCTGGAGTTAGGCAATCACCGTCTATCCAAATTTCTCCAGATTCAGCCTCGAGCAAACCATCAATCAAGCGAACTGTCGTTGATTTTCCACTACCATTATGACCAACGATTGACAACCATTCTCCACGTTTCACGTGAAACGTAATGTTATGAACATCATAATGTTCTTGATCTGCCTGATATCGAAAAGACAGGTCTTTTATCTCAATAATCGATTCCATATCTAACGAAAGGTTCCTTTAAACAAATATGCGCTTCCCTTGAAATAATCATAACCAGAATAAACTGTGAAGAACAAGGCAATATAAAGAGTTATCTGACCAAGTACATTCCAGTGAAGTAGCAAGAATATTATCGCAAACATCTGACTAAATGTCTTGATTTTTCCAGGCATAGCAGCAGCTAGAACGGTACCTCCTGTTTCAACTAAGAGCAAGCGCAAACCAGTGACTGCAAGTTCACGGCAGATAATAACTGCTACCACCCAAGCTGGTGCCATCTTTAGACCGACCAACATGATAAAGGCTGACATGACCAATAATTTATCAGCCATTGGATCTGCAAACTTTCCGAAATTACTAACCACTTGCCATTTTCTAGCTAAATAACCATCTAGATAATCAGTGATACTGGCAATAGCAAAAATAACTGCTGCTATTTTATGTAACACTGGAGATGGTCCAACTGATAGAAGGAGAATAAAAATCGGAATAAATAAAATTCTACCAAGCGTAAGCATATTAGGAATATTCTCTTTTTTCATGTTATCCTTCCTTTAGTTTGAACTTAATGTTAGAGTAATCCAACCAGTTTGACCAGTTAATTTTGAAGTGTCAATTTCCTTATTATCAATTTTCACTGACACTCCCTTAACAACACCCAATGTTATGGTTACTGGAGATCCTTTAGAAATGGTTGTTTTAGCTGTTTTATTATTAGGTTCAAGAGTCACTCCTCCTGCTAAATCAGTATCCGAAACACTAATCCAGCTTGTTGCATCTGTAACAGATAATTGAAGCTCCGCAGAATCTTTAGATGTCTTATATTCCACTGATAAAGCATCTCCCTGGCCTGAAACAGTCAAAGTAGTTGCCTCGCTCGAACTTGATGAACTAGTAGCTTGACTACTACTTGATGCTACACTACTAGAGCTACTTGTTGAACTCACAACACTATAAGTTGCTGCAGAAGACGCAGTTGGTTGGGTTTGAATATAATTCCACACATAGTAGGTTACAAAAATTAAAATTGATAAAGAAAAAAGAACAAAGTAAAATAGCGGGAGAAATGAATTTTTCTTTCGATTAGACCGTCTACGTCCTGAAAGTTCAATCTCATCTACATCAACTTCTTCATAAGTAATCATACTTCCCGAATCATAGGCATCTAGAACGATATTTTCATCTAATTCAACAGCCCAAGCATACTTTCTCAAAAATGAACGAGCATAAAAAGTACTCGGTAGTTTATCAAAATCATCTGACTCCATTGCCTCCAACAAATCCAGCTGAATATCTGTCTTTCTGTGCAATTCTTCTAAGCTCAGTCCTTGGTTAATTCTTGCAAGACGTAAGACCTCACCAATTGTTTTTTTTCTCATACTTAACATTCCTTCTTTCTAGTGTATTTTCTAGCGATTATATCGGGAAAATTGTACAATCAACCATATCGCTATTATCTATCAAATCATGTCCTGCTTCTAGAACATCTTCTAAAGTAATTTCCTGCAAAAGTTTAGGAAGGTCAAACAGGGTCGAGCCTGTCTCAGTTGGATGATACTGAGTAGCAATATATTCTAAGGAATCCATACTATGAAGAAATTCCCCATACATCTCAGTTTTTACAATATCCAAATGATCCTCTGTTACATCCTCATCTTTCATAAAATTGCGAATAGCTTTACGAAATTGATGAGAAAGTGCCACAGGTTCCTTTGTATCCATTGTCAACATCGCAAAGTGGAAACGAGGATCCACTTCTATTTCTAGAGATAAAGAAGCATCCAGTTTTCCAGACTCATATAATCTTTGAAATCTTTGTGAAGTCCAACCAAACATCATTGTAAACAACAATTTCAATAAAAGATGATAACGATACTGATCTAGATTTCCAATATCTTTATTTCCTCTAATACCAATCGCTAGTTTTGGAGAAGCCACGTCCATCCGTAAACTTTCAGTAGTCTTTACAGGATGTAAAGGTATTTTTTCTCTCTTAAACTCATGTTCTTTTTCTTGAGGATGAGATTTCTTAGCAAAATAATCTTCAAGGAGTTCAAAATCAAAATTCCCCACTAAAAAGATATTACTATTGACAGGTCTGTAAAACTCTTTAAAGTTCTCTTCTAAATCCTCCAAACAAATAGTATCAATAGAGTTTTCACTACCAACAATATCTGAAGCTAAAGGACTTTCTGGATAGAGATTTGCCAAAGTCTTGAAAAATAGACAAGAATCCGGATCATCCTGATACATCTCTCTTTCCTGTTGAATGATATCCTTTTCGCGCTCCACAGATTCTCCAGTCATATTGAAAGTAGTGACGAGTTCTTCAAGCAAATCTAAGCACTCTAGAACATTTTCAGAGGTCGAGAAAAGATAGCTAGTATTTGTAAAGCTCGTAAAGGCATTACTTTCAGCCCCTAGCTCTGTAAAAGCTGCCATAACATCTCCAGAATCTTCTCTTTCAAAAAGTTTATGTTCTAAGAAATGAGCAATCCCTTGAGGATATTGTTGTAAGCTCTTATCATCTACTGTAAACATTGTGTCAACAGAACCGACTTGGACACTCACAACTCCATAAACCTCGTTAAAATCCTTTTTAGGTAGTAAAGTAACTGTCAAACCATTTTCTAATCTAGTTTGATACAAAGTTTCTTTTACAGCAGGATAATATTTCTTTTGAAAAGTAGGTCTGGTCATTCTGCTCCTTCCATAAAATAAATAGCCTGCAACTTAAAACTATTTGCTGCTTCACAAATCGCTTCTCTATCAACTTGTTCAAGCTTATCGATTAAAGTTTTTGTATCAAGATTCGCTTTCCCAAAAAAAGTTGACAGATAATATTTATCGACAATAGAATCTTGATTATCCTGAGCTAGTAGTAAGGATCGACGAATCATTTGTTTGGTCTGATCAATTTCCTTATCTGTAAACTTGCCATTTTTTATGTCAATCAACTGATGATTCATCAATTTTCTTACTCTATTTCTATTTTGCCGATCGATTCCAGCAAACAATCGTAAAAATCCACTAAAAAGATCCAAATGACTCGATACAGTATAGGCCAGCCCTTCCTTTTCTCGCACTTGGGTAAACAGTTTCGAATGAGGAAAGGCTCCTAAAAGACCATTGACAAGAAGCACTGCCATCTGTGCTTCATCACCATATGCCACTGAACTATGGTAGCCCATCTCTAAAACAGACTGTCCTAATCTCTTTCTAACAATACCTTCTCTAAAAATATTAGAATAGGGTTGCTGATATTGAATGTTTACAGCTGATTTACGACCTACTAAAGGAAATTTATGTAAAAATTCTAAAACTTCAATTTCATTAAAATCACCCAAGAAGAAAATATCTATTTGGTCTTCTTTTAGCATTTTATGATAGCTTGAAAAACATGTTTCTGGAGTCTCTTCTGAAATTCTAGAAATCAAATCTTTAGGAACTAGCTGCATTGATTCTTCTTGGAAAAACAATTGATCTAACTCTTTATGTGCAAAGAAGAATGGGTCTTCCAATTCTGATTCTAGCCTTGATAAGATCTGTTTTTTCTCGATGTCAAAAGCATTTTTCTCAAATCCATCCTCATCCGACAATGGTGTAAACAGAACCTGGTGCAATAATTCTAAAATTTGAGAAGTTAATACGTTTTTCTTACTTAAAAATTCATCACGCACATAGGAAATACTCAAATCCACAAGATGACTTTGTCCTCTTCGATAGGCGTGCGCTGACAAATCAGTTCCATACAAGGTTGCTAAACGTTTTCGAAATAGTTGAGCAGTTGGATAACTTTGGTTGGCAGTTTCAAGCATACTGGCACTTAACATGCGACTTGAAATTGAATCCAAAGACAATGGAGCTGTGAAACGCACAGTAATTTTATTAGTTTTAAATTTTTTTGATTGGATAAAATGCACTGCAATTCCAGGTACTAACTCCATCGCTTACCTCCTTCTACATAGAGTTCTATTATACCATGAAAAGAGAAATTTTTCTTGTTCTCTTTACCCCTTTTAGAATTAAAATCGCTTTCATTTCTAACGAATTTACCTCTGCCATTTCAAGGTAAAATATGGTATAATACCAAAGATTGAGGTGAACTATGGAATACAAATTATTTGAAGAATTTATCACTCTCCAAGCTCTCTTGAAAGAACTTGGTATTATACACAGTGGCGGAGCTATTAAATCCTTTTTAGCTGAGCATCTTGTCTATTTTAATGGGGAATTAGAAAATCGTCGTGGGAAAAAAGTAAGAATCGGAGACTCTATTGACATTCCTGACATGAAAATCCAAATCATTCTGACGCAACCGAGCTTAGAAGAACAGGAAGAATATCTCCAAGAAAAACTTGAGAAAGAACGTGTGGCTAAACTTGTCAAAGAAATGAATAAGACGGTCAAAAAAAAGCCAACAAAAAAGACCCAGAAAGCTGAAACAAAAACTGCACCACGTTTCCCAGGTAGATAAGTATGTGGCTAAAAAACTTATCCATCAAGCAATTTAGAAACTATCAGGATACTGAGATTGAGTTTAATCCTAAATTGAATGTATTTGTTGGTAGAAATGCACAAGGCAAAACCAATCTTCTGGAAAGTATTTACTTTTTAGCTTTAACTAGAAGTCATCGAACAAAGACAGACAAGAATTTAATCCGATTTGAAGAAGAACAACTTCAAGTTTCTGGAATTCTTCAAAAACGAACGACTACTGTTCCACTTGAGATTGACTTAACCCCAAAAGGTCGGATTACTAAAGTCAATCACTTAAAGCAAGCTCGGCTATCTGACTATATTGGACACATGAATGTTGTACTATTTGCACCCGAAGATTTACAACTTGTCAAAGGAGCACCAGCTATCCGACGTAAGTTTATAGATATGGAGCTAGGGCAAATCAAACCCATATACTTGTCAGACTTGTCAAGCTACAACCATGTGCTCAAACAAAGAAATACCTACTTAAAGTCAGCGAATCAGATTGACGAAACCTTTTTATCTGTTCTGGATGACCAGCTAGTAGACTATGGTTGTCGAGTGATGGTCCACAGAGAAGAATTTATCAAAAAAATGGAGTCTTTCGGTCGTAAAAAACACTTTGATATTTCAAACCAATTAGAAGAGTTGTCAATTTGTTATCAACCATCTGTAAACTTTACTGACAAGGAACACCTATCAGAATCTTTTTATGTAGCACTTCAAAAAAGTAGATCAAGAGATTTATTTAAAAAGAATACTGGAGTTGGTCCTCATCGGGATGATATGATTTTCTTAATCAATGGAATGGACGCAAGCTTTGGAAGTCAAGGGCAACATCGTAGTCTCGTTTTATCTATAAAACTTGCAGAAATAGAATTGATGGAGAGTATCACTAAGGAGTCTCCCATTCTTTTGCTTGACGATGTTATGAGTGAACTTGACAATACTCGTCAACTTAAATTATTAGAAACTATATCTCAAAATATTCAAACCTTTATTACAACAACTAGTTTAGAGCATCTTCAAAACTTACCAGATAATCTCAGTATATTTACTGTGAAGAACGGCCAATTATCTGTAAACTGATATTTACATTGATGTGAACAATAAAAAATCTCCTGTTTTACAGGAGATTTTTTATTACATTGAGTAGTTTGGTGCTTCATTTGTGATTTGCACATCGTGTGGATGGCTTTCTTTTAGACCGGCACCTGACATTTCGATAAATTGAGCATTATCATGCAATTCTTTAAGGTTAGCTGCACCACAATACCCCATACCAGATCGGATACCACCAATCATTTGGAATACGATATCAGCTGCTGCTCCTTTATATGCAACACGTCCTTCAATTCCTTCTGGAACAAGTTTGTTTGCTTCATTGACAGAGCCTTGGAAGTAGCGGTCGCTTGAACCCTTCTTCATTGCAGCGATTGAACCCATACCACGGTAAGTCTTGAACTTACGTCCTTGGAAGATTTCAGTTTCACCTGGAGCTTCATCTGTTCCCGCAAACATTGATCCAAGCATTACTGCATTTCCACCAGCAGCAAGAGCTTTAACAATATCTCCAGAATACTTGATTCCACCGTCGGCAATAATTGTTTTGCCATATTCACGCGCAACTGCCGCTGCATCATAGATAGCTGTAACTTGTGGAACTCCGACACCTGCAATAACACGAGTTGTACAAATTGAACCTGGCCCAATACCAACTTTAACAACATCAACTCCTGCGTCATAAAGGGCACGCGCACCTTCAGCAGTAGCGATATTTCCGGCAATCAGTGTACGGTCTGGGAAATGCGCACGGATTTCAGCGATTTTACGAAGAACACCCGCTGAGTGACCATGAGCAGTATCGATAACAATGGCATCAGCCCCTGCTTCAAAGAGTGCTTCTGCACGTTCAAATGTATCAGAAGTAACACCTACCGCACCAGCAACAAGAAGGCGACCAAATTCATCTTTTGCAGCATTTGGAAATTCAATTACTTTTTCAATATCTTTGATTGTGATCAAGCCAGAAAGACGACCTTTTTCATCAACCAGTGGAAGTTTTTCAATACGGTGTTCTTGAAGAATGCTCTCAGCAGTTTTTAAGTCTGTACCAACTGGAGCAGTAACCAAGTTTTCACTGGTCATGTGTTTTGAAATTGGTTGGTTATAGTCAGAAATAAAACGAAGGTCTCGGTTTGTTAAAATACCAACCAATTTACGATTTTCAAGAGTTTCAACCACTGGAACACCACTGATACGGTAACGTCCCATGAGTTCATCTGCTTCTGCAATTGTATGCTCTGGAGTCAAGAAGAATGGATCAATGATAACACCATTTTCAGAACGTTTTACCTTACGAACTTCATCTGCCTGCTGCTCAATAGACATATTTTTATGGATAACACCAAGACCACCTGCACGCGCAATAGCAATAGCCATTTGGCTTTCTGTTACAGTATCCATGGCTGCTGTAATAATTGGGATATTTAAAGTCAAATTATCTGCCAATTTTGTTGTTAAATCCGCATCATTAGGCAATACATGACTCTCTGCTGGAATAAGCAATACATCATCAAAGGTAAAACCTTTTTTCAAAAATTTAGTGTCCCAATTAGACATTGAAGTTTCCTCTTTTCTTTCTTTTTGAGCTTGACGCTTTTTGTATTGTATCTATCATACCATTCTATGAAAATTTGTCAATTATATTGATAATAGATACTGTAAAAAAACTATCCCTTTAACTTTAAAGAAGAGATAGTTTTAGAGTTCGTATTTTATCTATTAATGAAAGTAATTTAGACCCATTGCTGATTTTACTTCTGATAGCGTTTGGCCAGCAACTTCTCGAGCTTTTTCACTACCTTTTTGAAGCATATTATACACTTCACCCATATCTTTGGCATATTCAAGGCGACGTTCACGGATTGGACCAAGTTCACGTTCTAGGATTTCCAGTAGATAACGTTTAGTTTTTACATCACCTAAACCTCCACGTTGATAATGCTCTTTCATGTCAGCAATTTCTTGAGCATCTTCAGGACGTCCGAAAACATCTAAATAATGGAAAACCATATTTCCTTCAATCTTACCTGGATCCTCGACACGAATGTGATCTGGATCTGTATACATACTCATTACTTTCTTACGCAAAGTATCTGCATCATCTGACAAGTAGATACCATTATTAAGCGATTTAGACATTTTGGCATTTCCATCAAGACCAGGTAAGCGACCTGCTCCTTCATTTTCAGGATAAATTCCTTCCGGTTCTACTAAAACATCACAATTATAGGCATGGTTGAATGAACGTACAATCTCACGCGTTTGTTCAATCATCGGTTTTTGGTCTGTACCTACAGGAACATAGTTAGCCTTAAAAGCTGTGATATCTGCTGCTTGAGCAATTGGATAAACTAAAAATCCAGTTGGAATACTTTCTCCAAAGCCTTTCTGAGCAATTTCTGTCTTTACAGTAGGGTTACGCTCCAAACGAGCCAAAGAAACTAAATTCATGTAATACATAGACAACTCTGCCAATTCTGGAATTTGACTTTGAATGAAAATCGTTGATTTATTAGGATCTAATCCCACTGCAAGATAGTCCAAGGCAACATTCCCAATAGACTCTACAATAGTTTGTGGATCTTTTGCATGGTCAGTTAAAGCTTGCTGGTCAGCCAAAAAAACAAACATGTCATATTTATCTTCTTGCTGTAATAAGACACGATTTTTTAAGCTACCAACGTAGTGCCCAATATGTAATTTACCCGTTGGACGATCTCCTGTTAAAATAATGGGTTTATTCATCTTATTCTCCTTTGATATGGTCCTTTCAATTATAGCATTTTTTTGATAAAAAGACAGATAAATTTTTTTATCAAATAATTACGATTTCAACTACTCAAATGTAAACTATTTGTAAACATCCTTTACAAATAATTGACAGATAAAAATTTGAATATTTGCTGATTTTCTAGTAGAATTAGAGTATTACATATAATAGGAGAAAAAAATTGCTAACAGTATCTGATGTTTCACTACGTTTTAGTGATCGCAAACTTTTTGATGAGGTCAACATCAAATTTACAGAAGGAAACACCTATGGTTTAATTGGTGCTAACGGTGCAGGTAAATCAACATTTTTAAAAATCTTAGCTGGTGATATCGAACCTACAACTGGTCATGTTTCTCTTGGACCTGATGAACGTCTTTCTGTGCTTCGTCAAAATCACTTTGACTATGAGGATGAACGTGTTATTGATGTTGTTATCATGGGTAATGAAAAACTATACAACATCATGAAAGAAAAAGATGCTATCTATATGAAAGCAGACTTTACTGATGAAGATGGAGTTCGTGCAGCTGAGCTTGAAGGAGAATTTGCTGAACTAGGTGGTTGGGAAGCTGAGAGTGAAGCTTCACAACTCTTGCAAAACTTGAATATCCCTGAAGATCTTCATTACCAAAATATGAGTGAACTAGCAAATGGAGATAAAGTGAAAGTTCTCCTTGCTAAAGCCTTGTTTGGTAAACCAGATGTTCTTCTTCTAGACGAGCCAACCAACGGTCTTGATATCCAATCTATTACTTGGTTAGAAGATTTCTTGATTGACTTTGATAACACCGTTATTGTCGTATCCCATGACCGTCACTTCTTAAACAAAGTATGTACTCACATGGCCGACCTTGACTTTGGAAAAATCAAACTCTATGTCGGAAACTACGATTTCTGGAAAGAATCTTCTGAGCTTGCTGCTAAATTGCTAGCAGACCGTAATGCAAAAGCAGAAGAAAAAATTAAGCAACTCCAAGAATTCGTTGCTCGATTCTCTGCTAATGCTTCTAAATCAAGACAAGCAACATCACGTAAGAAAATGCTTGATAAGATTGAACTTGAAGAAATTGTGCCATCTAGTCGTAAATATCCATTTATCAACTTTAAAGCTGAACGAGAAATCGGTAACGATCTCTTGACAGTAGAAAATCTATCTGTCAAGATTGATGGCGAAACTATTCTTGATAACATCAGCTTTATCTTGCGTCCAGGTGACAAGACAGCTCTTATCGGACAAAACGATATCCAAACAACTGCTCTCATCCGTGCTATTATGGGTGATATCGACTATGAAGGAACTGTCAAGTGGGGAGTTACAACTAGTCGTTCTTACTTACCAAAAGACAATTCAGCTGATTTTGCTGGGGGTGAATCTATTCTTGACTGGTTGCGCCAATTTGCAAGTAAAGAAGAAGATGACAATACCTTCTTGCGTGGTTTCCTTGGTCGTATGCTCTTCTCTGGAGATGAGGTTAACAAACCTGTAAATGTCTTGTCAGGGGGGGAAAAGGTGCGCGTGATGCTATCGAAACTCATGCTTTTGAAATCAAATGTTCTAGTACTTGACGATCCTACTAATCACTTAGATTTGGAATCTATTTCAAGTTTGAACGATGGATTGAAAAACTTCAAAGAATCTATCATCTTTGCCAGCCATGACCATGAATTCATTCAAACATTGGCTAACCACATTATTGTCCTATCTAAAAACGGTGTAATCGACCGTATCGATGAAACCTATGATGAATTCCTAGAAAATGCTGAAGTACAAGCAAAAGTCAAAGAACTTTGGAAAGACTGAATAATACTTTAAAACTCAGTTGGATTAACCAACTGAGTTTTCTAACATTCTATGAGGTAACATGAAAACATTTTTCAGAAACTATTGGACCTATCTTATTTCTTTCATCATTCCCCTAGTGATTATGTTCGGAGTCTATCTTTCTCAAGGTATCTACTGGAATAGTGATACTTCACCTTTATTAGGGGATGGATTTCATCAATATGTTATTTTTGATCTTAATCTTCGTAATATTTTACATGGGAGTGATAGTCTATTTTATACTTTTACCAGCGGTCTAGGTCTCAATTTTTATGCCTTGTCCAGTTATTACCTTGGTAGTTTTCTATCTCCTCTTGTTTATTTTTTTGATGTATCAAGCATGCCAGATGCAGTTTATCTTTCAACCTTGTTGAAATTTGGTTTGATAGGTCTGTCAACCTTTTTTAGCTTGAGTATAATATTCAAAAATTTACCAACACCACTCAGATTATCTTTATCTACCTCTTATGCTTTAATGAGCTTTACAGTTAGTCAACTTGAGATTAAAACCTGGTTAGATGTTTTTATTTTAATCCCCTTAATTTTAACTGGTTTACATCTACTCATAACGGAAAAAAATCGTATTCTATACTTTACAAGTTTGTCAATATTATTTATCCAAAACTACTATTTTGGTTATATGACTGCCCTGTTTTTGGTAGTTTGGTATTTTTGCCAACTTTCCTGGGATTTTAAAAGTCGCAAGTATTCTTTCCTTGATTTTTTCCTAACATCCTTACTCGCTGGTTTAATAAGTTTCATCATGACACTCCCAACCTTGTTTGATTTAAGAACTCATGGTGAAAAACTAACCGCTATTACAAAAATAAAAACAGATGCCAGTTGGTATCTAGATCTATTCGCTAAACAATTTATTGGTGCTTTCGATACAACTAAATATGGTTCTATCCCAATGATTTTTGTTGGCCTCCTTCCTTTTATCTTAACAATTGTATTCTTTACATTAAAATCAATTAAGTTTCACGTGAAACTATGCTATGCAACTCTACTCATTATCATCATTGCTAGTTTTTATCTAGAAGCCTTAGATTTATTTTGGCAAGGAATGCACGCACCAAATATGTTTCTTCATCGCTATGCGTGGATTTTCTCTACTCTTTTAATTTATATATCAGCAGAAGTTTTTAATAGAGTTAAAGATATAAAATTGTGGAACGTTTTATTCTCAATAACTTTACTTTTATCTGGCTATCTGGCAACCATTTATTTTAAAAATCATTATTCGTTTTTAACTAAATTAAATATACTCTTAACGCTTGAATTCTTAGTGGTATACTTACTGCTACTATTGACACTTATTAAAAAAAAGATTTCTCTAAAAATCTTTTCAATTCTTATTTTGATCTTTACAGTAAGTGAAATTAGTTTTAATGCTTCATCGCAATTCAATGGAATTACGAAAGAATGGGGATTTGCTTCTCGTAGTACCTATGATAAAGATATTCCAAGTATGGAAGCTATTTTGGAGTATACCAAACAGCAACCAGATACATTTACACGAACTGAAAAATTGCAGACACAAACTGGAAATGATAGCATGAAATTTAACTACAATGGCATTTCACAATTTTCATCTGTTCGTAATCGTTCTGCAAGTACAACGTTAGATAAGTTGGGTTTTAAATCTTCAGGTACCAACCTTAATCTTCGTTATGCAAATAACACTATCATTGTAGATAGTTTATTTGGAATCAGCTATAATATTTCTGAAACCTATCCAGATAAATATGGTTTTCATCCAAGCTATCAAAAAGGTAATCTAACCCTTTATAAAAATCAGGTTGCTCTCCCAATTGCTTTTGCTACACAGTCTCTTTACAAAGATGTCACTTTCAATGACCATACTCTTGATAATCAGACTCAATTTTTAAATCAAATTGCTGGCTTAAATGAAGAGTACTTTTATCCGATAAATCATCATACAGACTCTGGTGACAACGTGGTCAATCTAAACGGAACTGATACTGAAGATGCAGCTATCAGCTACAGTATTGAAGTACCTGATAATAGTCAGTTTTACCTTTCCATGACTAAGCTAAATTTTTCAAATGATAAGAAAAAGCAAGTTGACATCATTGTCAATGGTGAAAAAAAATCCTTTACCACAGATAATGCTTTTACATTTTTTAATCTTGGATATACAGAAAACAAACAAACTTTTGATATCCAGGTTAAGTTTCCAGGAAATGCTCAAGTATCATTTGAATCTCCAACTTTCTATCGCTTAGATACTAAGAAATATACGGAGGCTATACGCAAAATAAAAGAAAATCCAGTAGAAGTGAGCTCTTATAAAAATAAAGTCACTGTAAATTATAAGGTAAAGAATGAGACATCGATCTTTTTCACAATTCCTTACGACCGAGGATGGTCTGCTTACCAAAATGGTAAAAAATTACAAATTCAACAGGCACAAACTGGATTTATGAAAATTGATGTTCCTGAAGGTGAAGGAACTATTACCCTTTCCTTTATACCAAAAGGATTTATTGCTGGTGCAAGTTGTTCTCTTATAGCCATTATTGTCTTTATTTTTTATGATATTCAAAGAAAAAAATATTCTATATAAAAAAACTATCGACCAAATCGGTCGATAGTTTTTAGTCTTCTTCTACTTTTTTAGGTTGATAGGCAAGCATTCCTAAAATAACAAAAATCATTACTGTAAAGATAAGGAAAATAATCTGACTATGAATATTGCCTGTCATAGAAATGGTTTGTCGTAGACCTGAAACTGAATAACTCATAGGTAACCATGGGTTAATAGTTTTAAAGAATTGATTCGTCAAAGCTAAAGGATAAGTTCCTGCACTTGATGCTAATTGAAGGAGTAATAAAATTAAGGAGAAGAAGGCACCTAGGCGAGAATTCCAGGTTGTCAATGCTGTTACCATCGCCATGAAAGCAAGACTGGTTAAAATAATCAAAGCAAAGGTCTTGAATTCGTGAACTGCAGTCAGTCCGATTAAATGTACTCCACCATAAACTAATACTCCTGCCAAACCAGCAATGATACCGTTAATTTCAAAGCGAGACTTAAACCAAGCCCAGCGACTTTCTGGATGACGCCCAGAAGGCAATTTAGCAAAAATCATATTAGTTGAAATAGCAGCAACAAAAAGAGCAACTGATATCATATATGGAGCCATGGCAATTCCATTAACTGCTACTTGGTCCTTATCAGTTTTTGAAAGACTTAGAGGATCAGCTAGTAAATCTGCATTTGTTGGTTCAGTTGAAGCCTGTTTCAATTGCCCCTCAGCCTCTGTCAAACCTTGATTTAATTGACTTGAACCATCACTTAATTTTCCAAGTCCTGATTGTAGAATTTCTGATCCTTGAGCAAGTTGATCTGCTCCACTAGCTATTTTTTCAGAACCATTAGATAGTTGATTTGCACCAGAAACTAGCTGGTCTGATTTATCAGCTAATTGTTGAGAGCCCGCTTGTAATTGATTAAATCCAGCGGTTAAATCTGATGTTTTATTATTTACTTGGTTGACACCTGATGCAAGTTTATCAATTCCTGTTGCTAATTCTGGTGCATTCTCTGCTAACTTAGCAGTAGCACCTGTCAATGTAGAAGATTTTTCTGTCAACTGATTAGAACCTTGTAGCAACTTATTGAAACTTCCTGTCAAGTTCGAATTTTTCGAACTCAACTGACTTGCTCCTAAAGCTACTTGGTCTACAGATTTTGTATAGCTGTCAATACCAGATGCAAGAGTTTGACTAGCTGGCAATAACTGACCATCAATTGCTGTTTGAACCTGTGTTAATCCACTTGACAAACTTGTCAATGTTGAAGAAGCAGTTGGTAATAATTGACTTGAGTGATTCTTTAATTGAGTTAGACTATCTGTTTGAGTGGTTACATTTTCTAAAGAAGATTGTAACGTTTGAACTGTAGTTAAAATTGTTCGTGCTGACTCACTAGTAGAAGATGATGGATTAGAAACCACAGAAGTTATTTCTGCCTGTTGGTCAGGAGTTAAGCTTTGATAAGCACTAGTAGATTGAATAGTTGACAAAGTAGTTTCTTTTTCAGATTGATTTGAAGTAATGATACTTTGTGCTGAATTTGCAATGGTTGAAAGACTACTAGAAAGCTGGTTTGTTACTTGTGTTATCTTTCCACTATCTGCTGTTTGAATATTTTGAATAGCTTGATTCAATTGCTCTAAACTAGTTGCTAATTGTTTAATCTTATCTCTTTGTTGAGTTGATAAACTTAATTGACTAGACAGTTCTTGAATTCCTTGATTAAGTTGGGTAAGTCCTGTACGCAAGGTCTCTGATTGTTTAGAAATCTGATTTGCACCTGATGATAGACTTTGAACTCCATTTGTATAAGTATCAATACCAAGTGAAAATTGATTTAATCCTGAATTTAGTTGAGAAACACCACCTGTATAGGCTTGTGTGCCTGAATCAAGTTGAGTCAATCCTGATACCAGTGCCGGTGTCTGTGAATTCAGTTGGTTTAATCCATTGTCGATTTGTGAAATAGCGCTGGTATATTGATTTAAACCAGTATTAAAATTACCAAGACCAAGATTTAACTGATTTACACCAGCTGTATAGGTTCCTAAACCTGTAGATAATTGATCAGCACCATTAGAAAATGTGAGACTCGATTGAGCTAAGGTTTGAAGATTGGTTGTTAAGGTTTGACTCCCATCAGAAAGCTGATTCGAACCATCAGCCAATTGTAAACTTGCATTTGCAGCTTGAGATAAACCAAGTTTTAAATCACCCATCTTTTTAAATAAAGCTTTAGTATAAGATTGAGTAACATTAGTAGCCACTGTCTGTTTCATTTGTGTCATGGCAGAATCACTCATCTTGCTTGCAGTAAAACTATGACCACTTGATGTCTGATAGTCAATCGTCATCTGTTCAGGATGATTTGTAAGGATAGAAGAAGCTTTCTCAGAAAGATTACTTGGCAACGTTACGACCATGTAATAATCTCCATCCCGCAGTCCTCTTTCTCCCTCACCTTCATCTACAAAATGAAAATCCAAGCTATTACTATCTTTTAAATTAGACACCATGTCTTCACCAATAGTAAGTTTTTCATCATTATAAGTAGCAGCTTGATCCTTATTAACAATTGCTACAGGTAACTCCGAAAGTTTACCATATGGATCCCACATTGATGATAAGAAAATGATATTGTAAAGAGCTGGAATTAAGGAAATTCCTATCATGACAATAATAAATGTCGGTTTTTTAAAGATTGCTTTCCATTCTTTAAACATATTGTCTCCTTTTTTAAACTACTTGTCTAAATTTTTGATATAATAGATTATACATAAAAAAATTAAAAAGACAAGATAAAAAAACTATTTTTGAACATATTGTCTAAAAATGTTCATCTGGAGGGAACATGCAAGAAAGTAATAAACGATTAAAAACCAAGCGTATTATCGAAAATGCCATGGTAGAATTATTGATGGAACAACCATTCGATCAGATTACAACTGTTAAATTAGCACAAAAAGCTGGAATTAGCCGCTCCAGTTTCTATACTCATTACAAAGATAAATACGATATGATTGAACATTACCAAAGTAAACTATTTCATACCTTCGAATATATCTTTCAAAAACATGCTAATCACAAACGAAATGCTATTCTAGAAGTATTTGAATACTTAGAATCAGAACCACTTCTAGCAGCTCTTTTATCTGAAAATGGAACCAAGGAAATTCAAAATTTCTTGAGAAATAAACTTCACATCCTACTGAGCACAGACCTTCAAAAACGTTTTATGCAACTCAAACTAAATGAAATAGAATTAGAATACAGTAGCGTCTACCTGACAAATGCTCTCTTTGGAGTCTGTCAAACCTGGATTGCCCACGGAAAAAAAGAAAGTCCACAAGAAATCACAGACTTTTTAATGAAAATGTTAAGGGATACAAATTAATAAAAAAGCTCTATAATATTTATAGGAAATCACCCCCCTATGAATATTATGGAGCCTATTTTGTTATTCTTATTAGGCTAAGGCAATACAATTTCCTTAGTTTTATTTTCGGACACAAATCATTATCTATCCGTATGTTAGGTATGCCTCCCTTCATTACATCGGACAAAGAATCAAAAAAAGGAACACCAAATTAGTGTTCCTTTCATCTGACTCCGCCAGTAGGACTCGAACCTACGACATCATGATTAACAGTCATGCGCTACTACCAACTGAGCTATGGCGGATTAAATAGTCCGTACGGAATTCGAACCCGTGTTACCGTTATGAAAAGACGATTTCTTAACCAACGGATCCTCTACCTGTAGCAGATATAACCATTATATCAATTTATCAAAAATTGTCAATTACTTTTTTTGGTTTTTAGCCATTAGTTCTCTCAATTTTTTAGTTTTTAGGCGAGAGATAGGACAACGATGATCTTCATAAAATACAACTTCCATTTTTTTACGATCAATTTCTCTCACATTACCGATATTGACTAAAAATGACTTGTGAGCTAGATAAAAACGTTGGGTTTCCTTATCCTTTTCTTGAATATCTGTCATTGTTCCATAAAATTCTTTTGCAAAATTCTTACCTACAATTCGTAATTTATGAGAAGTTCCAGTTGTCTCAATGTAGAGAATATCATGATAAGGAATACAAAGATCATTTCCTTTATAACTATAATCAAAATAATCAACGACTGATTGGTTTTCAAGTAAAGTAGTTTTAGTGTAAAGCACACAGTCGGCAACTCTATTTTTAAAAACTTGATCACTGGTTTCTTTATCAATGAAATCCAATGCTGAAACTTTGTATTTATAAGTCAAGGTAGCAAATTCAGATCGACTTGTAATAAAAACAATAATGGCATAAGGATTGCGGTGACGAATAAATTGAGCAACCTCAAATCCTTTTCTCTCAATTCCATTGATATCAATATCTAGAAAATAAAGCTGATTAACTTCATCATGCTCTACATATTCCATAAACTCTCTCACTTTTCCTGTTGTTTTATAGGAGATAGGAATATTTGTTTCCTTAGATATTTTATTCAAAGTTGTTTCCAACCTTACTTGGTGTTCTATAATATCTTCTAAAATTAATACTTTCATATCAGTTCCCTCTTAAATCTAATCACTTGTTTAAATACATCATTATCAATTTCTGTTTCTAAAATAACATTGTCATATTTTCCTAAAATTTCTTTAACATTATTGAGTCCAAGTCCTCTATGTCTTCCTTTAGTTGAAAATCCTAATTCAAATAAATCTTCGGATTTTACCTTTCTTTTTTTACAAGAATTTTGGATGACAACTAGGGTTTCAAGATCCAACTTGATGATAGCTACCTCTAGTTGTTTCTGATAGCTTTCAACTGCCCCTTCAACAGCATTATTGAGCAGAACACTCATCACGCGCACCAAGTCTAATAATTCCATAGACAAAGGTGTGATGATATCTTTTACCTCTAATGTGTACTCTACATCATTAGTTTTCGCATTGACAATAGATTGAGCAATCAAACTACGAAGAGCTGAATCCTCAATATTGTTCAAATCAAAATAAGTATACTTGTCTGAACGTAATTTTTGATTCGCCTTTACAAGAACTTCACTGTAAACTCTGTCAATTTCTTGTAAATCTTTACTTTCGATCGCCATTCTTAAGCTGACAAGCATGCCTGTATAATCATGGCGAAAACCACGAATTTCATTATATAAAGTAACAATCTCATCCGTGTAAGTTTGTAAATGTTTTTGCTCAAACTTCTTTTGTTCCAATTCAATCTCTTTTTCTATCTGAACCTTGTGAGAATTCATAGAAAAGAAAGTCAAAAGTAGGCCAACAAAAATAATGGATGATAAAATACTTCCAAAACCATTTAAGTGGCGAATCGTACTCACGATATCTGAAGTGAAAGAGACAACGTGTAGAAAAATAAATGTAAAGAGCACTTTTTTCAGAAAAGGATATAGATAGTCTTTATCAAAATATTTAAATTCGAGATGGAAATAAGAAACAACAACTTTAATAACCAAATAAGTTAAGATCAGGATAAATAGAGAAAAATAATTGTTATACTTCAATGCAAACTCATCTCCTGTAATAGATGATAAGGTTACTGATAAAAAGTTATTAGTACTATTATATAAAAGAGAAAATAATAGACTGATAAAAATTCCCTTAGATTTCTCATACTTCTTAAATCCAACAAAGTAACCAAATAGAAGGAAAGGAAATAAAAATTTAGACAATCCAAAACTACTAGCAAATACCAAATAAGTACCTTCTTCCACTGTCAATTGTAGTAGAAAGATATAAATACTAAAAATACATTGTTCTTTTCTAGTTGCTTTACAAATCCATTTATAAATTTTACTAATAATAAAAACATAAAAAATAGCTATTACCACACCAAATAAATCCATTATGTTCTCCCTATCTTACTTCAATAAACTACTTCTTCGGAAATATTTTATTTAAAAACTTAAAACTCTTAATATCCCCACCTCTAATTTCCTGCAGTTCTTTTTCGTTCAATTGTTGGAAATCTTTCATCTGAGCAAAATCTGTATTCTTTTTCATAATATAAACTCCTATAATGTTTTTCTTGTAAATTAACTTACAAAAATATTATATAAAATCTACGATACCTATAGACAATTATTTCTCAAATGCTCAAATTTTATTCTGAAATGTCAAATTTTTACAAAAAAAGCTGGGATTTTTTCCCAGCTTACGATTTAACACTGATCCCAGCAGGATTCGAACCTGCGACCGTTCGCTTAGAAGGCGAATGCTCTATCCAGCTGAGCTATGAGACCTTACTAATCTATCTTATCAAAAAAAGCTAGCTTAGTCAATCATCTATTTATGATAGGGAGAGCCCTGTTGAATCGAAAACGCTCTATAAATTTGTTCTACTAAGACTAATCTCATTAGTTGATGAGGAAGCGTCAATCTACCAAAACTAACAGAGAGATTGGCTCTCTTTTTCACCTCTGGAGATAGTCCTAAACTCCCACCAATGATAAAAGTGATTGTCGAAAATCCATTGATAGAAGCTCTTTCAAGCTGCTTACTGAACTCTTCAGAAGAAAAAGTTGTTCCTTCAATAGCTAAAACAACTACAAAATCACGTTCCCCTACTTTAGCAAGAATGCGATTCCCTTCCAACTCCAAAATCTTTTGATTTTCAGATTCGCTGGCCCGATCTGGTGTTTTTTCATCAGCCAACTCAATCATTTCTAGATTAGCAAAGCGTGAAATTCTCTTGGAGTATTCTGCTATGCCATCTTTGAGATATTTTTCTTTCAGTTTTCCAACTGTTACCACTTTAATTTTCATTCTTCTATTCTAACATATTCACACTCAATTTCACATCTTATTCACAGATAAGATTTTGAAAAACTTCAATAAATTCACAGTTTTTTGAAAGTTATCCACAGATTGTGAAAAACTTTTTTGTTTTTAAGCCTGGATTAAGCTAGCTATTTTATACTTTCATTGATAGAAAAAACATGGAGGCTTCTATGAAAAACTTAAAAACTAGTTCCAAAAAATTGGGACAACTTTTATTAGTCATTCTCATTAGCTTTTTTAGTGGGATTTTAGGTACTTTTACAACATTGCAGCTCAGTCAAAAACAAAATAGTGGTACGACAACTACAACGACTGTCAGCAAAACAGCTGTAAAAAATGAAAACTCAACTACACAAGCAGTCGATAAAGTTAAAGATGCTGTTGTATCTGTCATTACTTACTCATCAAACTCTCAAAATAGTTTACTCGGACCTGATGAAACTGATACAGATACCAATGCTGAACAAGTATACAGCGAAGGTTCTGGGGTCATTTATAAAAAGGAAGGGGATACTGCCTACCTTGTAACCAATACTCACGTTATTAATGGCGCTAAAAAAGTTGATATTCGTTTAGCAGATGGCACAAAAGTCCCTGGTGAAATTGTGGGTTCTGATACTTATTCAGATATTGCCGTTGTAAAAATTGCTGCAGATAAGGTCACTACAGTAGCTGAATTTGGTGATTCTAATCAACTAACAGTTGGAGAAACAGCTATTGCAATCGGAAGTCCTCTAGGTTCTGAATATGCTAATACTGTGACACAGGGGATTGTATCAAGTTTAAATAGAAATGTCTCTCTAAAATCTGAAGACGGACAAGCTATCTCAACCAATGCTATTCAAACAGATACAGCTATTAACCCTGGTAACTCTGGCGGTCCTTTGATTAATATCCAAGGCCAAGTTATCGGTATTACATCAAGTAAGATTGCCTCTAATGGTGGAACATCTGTCGAAGGTCTTGGTTTTGCCATTCCTGCAAATGACGTAATCAATATTATTAAACAATTAGAAAAAGATGGAAAAGTAACTCGACCTGCTCTTGGAATCCACATGGTTAACTTATCAAATCTTAGTACAACTGATCTTCAAAAACTAAAACTTCCTGGAAATATTACTTCTGGTGTCGCTGTTCGTTCTGTTCAAAAAAATATGCCTGCCAATGGACATCTGCAACAATATGACGTCATTACAAAAATAGATGATAAAGCTATTTCTTCCACTACTGAATTACAAAGTGCTCTATATAGTCACTCTATTGGAGACAGTATGACTGTTACTTACTACCGTGATGGTAAGGAAGAAACAACAACTATTAAATTAGATAAGAGTACTAGTGATTTAGATAAGTAATTTACAGATATGTAAAGTTGCTTTACAGAATATCTAAGTTGTGATAATGTAGAGTTATGGAAGAATTTAAAATTGTTCAAATAAAAGATATTCAAAAAAATCCCTATCAACCTCGTAAGGAATTTTCAGAAGAAAAAATACAAGAACTGGCACAATCTATTAAGGAAAACGGCTTGATTCAGCCTATTATCGTTAGAAAATCTCCAGTACTTGGATATGAAATTCTAGCTGGAGAAAGGCGGTATCGTGCTTCAATAGCTGCTGGTCTTGCCGAAGTTCCTGTCATTGTTAAGCAACTTTCTGATCAAGATATGATGCTTCATTCTATCATTGAGAATCTCCAACGAGAAAATTTAAATCCTATAGAGGAAGCTAAAGCATATCAGTCCTTAATTGATAAAGGTTTTACCCACACAGAAATTGCTGAAAAAATGGGGAAATCTCGACCTTATATTACAAACCTAGTTCGATTGTTAGGGCTACCTAAACATATCCTAACAGAAGTTGAAAGTGGGAAGCTTTCCCAAGCTCATGCTAGACTCCTCATTCAATTATCAAGTGATAAACAAGATAAACTCTTGAATCGTATTCAAACTGAAAATCTCTCTGTTCGACAAGTTGAACAAATACTACAAAAAACAAAGAAGATCAGCAAAAAAGAAAAAGATTACTTTGTCAAAGAGGAAGAGCAAACATTAAAAAAAATACTCGGATTAGAAGTTCATATTAAGCTACAAAAAAAAGATAGTGGTAAAATTACTATTTCTTTCCATAACCAAGATGAATACCAACAATTTATTAACAGCCTGAAATAAGGCTGTTATTTTAGTATTCTTAACGAACATAGTTATCCACTTGATTTTAGTTTTTAAAAGCCCAATATTTCAGAATTTTTCTTAGTTATCCACATTTTGTGGATAACAGTTAAAAACATTGTTAATTGTTTTCCACAAGTTGTGGAAAAATAATCTTATCTATGGTAAAATGATTCTATCAATAAACCTTTTAAATTCTATAGTAAAGGAGGAGAAAATCATTGAAAGAAAAACAATTTTGGAATCGTATTTTAGAACTTGCGCATGATCGGTTGACTCAATCAGTTTATGATTTTTACATCTTAGATGCAACCCTGGTTAAAGTAGAAGATGCCACTGCAACGATTTTCTTACCCCGAGATGAGATGCAGATATTTTGGGAAAGAAATATTAATGGAATCCTTTTAACAGCAGGTTTTGAAATCTATGATACTGAAATAAAGGCGCATTATATCTTTACGAAAGTTGAAGAAGCTGCCTCTCAAGTGGCTATAGAACCTGATTCTATTAGCGTTTATCAGACAAGTCCCTCCACTATTCCATATTCTGAAACTGGACTCAAGGAAAAGTATACTTTCGATAATTTTGTCCAAGGAAATGGTAATGTTTGGGCTAAGTCAGCAGCTTTAGCAGTTTCTGAAGATCCTGGACTAACTTATAATCCTCTATTTATCTATGGAGGGCCTGGTCTTGGAAAAACCCACCTACTAAATGCCCTTGGCAATGAAATTCTAAAAAAGAGCCCTAATGCGCGTGTTAAATATATTCCTGCTGAAAGCTTTATTAATGAATTTTTAGATCATTTGAGACTTAATGATATGAAGAATTTTAAAAAAACCTATCGAAGCCTAGATCTCCTTCTTATTGATGATATTCAATCTCTTAGTGGAAATAAAGTGCAAACTCAGGATGAATTTTTTAATACATTTAACGCCCTTCACAATAATAATAAGCAGATTGTTTTGACAAGCGACCGTAGACCTGAACATTTAGAGAGTCTTCCTGAACGTCTGGTCACGCGCTTCTCGTGGGGATTAACAACAGATATAACACCACCTGATTTTGAAACACGTATTGCGATTTTACAGAGTAAGACTGAACATCTCAATTATCATTTTCAGAATGATACACTCGAATATTTGGCTGGACAATTTGACTCGAACGTGAGAGAGCTAGAGGGTGCACTCAACGACATAAGCTTGATGGCCAAAGTCAAAAAGATTAACAATATCACAGTTGACATCGCTGCTGAGGCTATTCGTGCTCGCAAACAAGACGTCAGCAAAATGATTGTGATTCCAATTGATAAAATCCAAACAGAAGTTGGAAACTTCTATGGTGTTAGTGTCAAGGAAATGAAAGGAACTAGACGTGTTCAAAATATCGTTTTAGCCCGTCAAGTTGCCATGTATCTAGCCAGAGAAATGACTGATAATAGCCTTCCTAAGATTGGAAAAGAGTTTGGTGGTAAAGACCACACAACGGTCATTCACGCTCATGGAAAAATCAAATCCATGCTTGAAACAGATGATAATTTACGTATAGAAATTGAAAACATCAAAAAGAAAATTAAATAACTTGTGGATAACTTTTAAAAAAATATCTCATTTATCCACATCTTTTAAACAAGGCTCTGTCCTTGAGTTTTCTTGATTACAAGTGTTTTTCCACAGATTTCACACACTCTATTATTACTATTATCCTTCTAATAATAAAAAGAATAAAGGAGAATCCATGATTCATTTTTCAATTAATAAAAACTTATTTTTACAAGCCTTAAATACAACAAAGAGAGCTATTAGCTCAAAGAATGCAATTCCTATTTTATCGACTGTAAAAATTGATGTTACCAATGAAGGAATTACCTTGATTGGATCAAATGGTCAAATCTCAATCGAAAATTTTATATCGCAAAAAAATGAAAATGCAGGTCTCTTGATTAACTCTTTAGGTTCAGTTCTACTGGAAGCTTCTTTCTTTATCAATGTTGTTTCAAGTCTTCCAGATGTAACACTTGATTTTAAAGAGATTGAACAAAAGCAAATTGTCTTAACTAGTGGAAAATCAGAGATTACTCTTAAAGGAAAAGATAGCGAGCAATATCCACGTATTCAGGAAATTTCTGCAAGCAATCCTTTAGTTCTTGAAACAAAACTTCTTAAAAAGATTATCAATGAAACAGCTTTTGCAGCTAGCACCCAAGAAAGCCGTCCTATTTTGACGGGGGTACATTTTGTCTTGAGCAATCATAAAGAATTAAAAACAGTTGCGACAGACTCTCACCGTCTCAGTCAGAAAAAGTTGACTCTTGAAAAAAATAGCGATGATTTTGATGTTGTCATCCCAAGTCGTTCGCTACGTGAATTTTCAGCTGTTTTTACTGATGATATCGAAACAGTGGAGATTTTCTTCGCCAATAATCAAATTCTCTTTAGAAGTGAAAATATTAGCTTCTACACACGTCTCTTAGAAGGAAATTATCCAGATACCGATCGATTGATTCCAACAGATTTCAATACAACAGTGACTTTTGACGTTGCTAAACTACGCCAGTCTATGGAACGTGCTCGCCTCTTATCAAGTGCGACACAAAATGGTACTGTTAAATTAGAAATCAAAGAAGGAATTGTAAGTGCCCATGTTCACTCTCCAGAAGTAGGGAAAGTAAACGAAGAAATTGATACTGAAAATGTAAGTGGTGCTGATTTGACAATTAGTTTCAACCCAACTTATTTGATTGAAGCACTAAAAGCTCTAAATAGCGAAAAGGTTACAATCAGCTTTATTTCTGCAGTTCGTCCATTTACTCTGGTTCCAGCTGATACAGATGAAGATTTCATGCAGCTCATCACGCCAGTTCGTACAAATTAATGGAAAGAGGTTGAGCCTAGCTCGCCTCTTTTATGATATAATCGAAAAAGAAAAAGGAGACTAACTATGTATCAAGTTGGAAATTTTGTTGAAATGAAAAAAACACATGCTTGTACGATTAAGTCAACAGGCAAAAAGGCAAATCGCTGGGAAATTACTCGTGTTGGTGCAGATATCAAAATAAAATGTAGCAATTGTGATCATGTGGTCATGATGAGTCGCTATGATTTTGAAAGAAAAATGAGTAAAATCATCGACTAAAACCCCATCGTAAGAGAGTTAGCAAGTTTTCCCTTTTTGTGTTATAATATTGAAGATTGAAATGTGAACGGAGAATGAGAAACTATGGCTTTAACAGCAGGTATTGTAGGTTTACCAAACGTTGGTAAATCAACCCTATTTAATGCAATTACAAAAGCAGGAGCAGAGGCTGCAAACTATCCTTTTGCGACCATTGATCCAAACGTTGGAATGGTAGAAGTTCCAGATGAACGCCTCCAAAAATTGACGGAAATGATTACTCCTAAAAAGACAGTTCCAACAACCTTTGAATTTACAGATATTGCAGGTATTGTAAAAGGAGCATCAAGAGGAGAAGGTTTGGGAAATAAATTCTTGGCCAATATCCGTGAAGTTGATGCGATTGTTCATGTGGTTCGTGCCTTTGATGATGAAAATGTCATGCGTGAGCAAGGTCGTGAAGATGCCTTTGTGGATCCGCTAGCAGATATTGATACTATTAACCTAGAGTTGATTCTTGCTGACTTAGAATCAGTCAATAAACGCTATGCGCGTGTAGAAAAAATGGCGCGTACGCAAAAAGATAAGGAATCAGTTGCAGAATTTAACGTTCTTCAAAAGATTAAACCTGTTCTTGAAGACGGTAAATCAGCACGTACCATTGAATTTACAGATGAAGAGCAAAAAGTAGTCAAAGGTCTTTTCCTTTTGACCACGAAACCTGTTCTTTATGTAGCTAATGTTGATGAGGATGTCGTTGGAGAACCAGATTCTATCGATTATGTGAAGCAAATTCGTGAATTCGCAGCAACAGAAAATGCAGAGGTAGTGGTTATTTCTGCGCGTGCTGAAGAAGAAATTTCTGAGTTAGACGATGAAGATAAAAAAGAGTTTCTTGAAGCCATTGGTTTGACAGAATCAGGAGTTGACAAATTGACTCGAGCTGCTTATCATCTACTAGGACTTGGAACTTACTTCACAGCTGGTGAAAAAGAGGTTCGTGCATGGACCTTTAAACGTGGCATGAAAGCTCCTCAAGCAGCTGGTATCATCCACTCTGACTTTGAAAAAGGATTTATTCGTGCAGTGACCATGTCTTATGACGATTTGGTAAAATACGGCTCTGAAAAGGCTGTAAAAGAAGCTGGACGTTTGCGTGAAGAAGGAAAAGAATATGTCGTGCAAGATGGCGATATTATGGAATTCCGCTTTAACGTTTAATCAGTATTTAAAATAATGTCAATTAGGTTGGAAAAAAATTCCAACCCTTTTGACTTTTGAAAGGAAATATAAATGACAAAATTACTTGTAGGATTGGGAAATCCAGGAGATAAATATTTTGAAACTAAACATAATGTTGGCTTTATGCTGATTGACCAACTAGCAAAAAAACAGAATGTTACCTTTACACACGATAAGATATTCCAAGCTGAGTTAGCCTCATTTTTTCTTAACGGTGAAAAAATTTATCTGGTGAAACCGACGACTTTTATGAATGAAAGTGGAAAAGCTGTTCATGCATTGTTAACCTACTATGGTTTAGATATTGAAGATTTACTGATTATTTACGATGATCTTGACATGGAAGTCGGAAAAATTCGTCTTCGTGCTAAAGGATCAGCTGGTGGTCATAATGGAATTAAGTCGATTATTCAACATATCGGTACACAGGTTTTTAATCGTGTAAAGATTGGCATTGGAAGACCTAAAAAAGGAATGTCAGTAGTTCATCATGTTTTGAGTAAGTTTGATCAAGAAGATTATATTGGTATTTTACAGTCAATTGACAAGGTTGACGATGCTGTAAATTATTATTTACAAGAAAAAAACTTTGAAAAGACGATGCAGAAATATAATGGGTAAGGAAATGGCATTAATCGATTTCTTTTTAGAAAATAAACAAATTCTATCTTGGCATAAGAACTTACCACAGCAACAAAGACAATTATTGCTAGGTCTTTCTGGCTCAGCAAAATCGTTAGCGATTGCTAGTAGTCTGAAGAGTCAGGATAAGGTTTTAGTGATGACTTCCACATATGGAGAGGCTGAGCGTCTGATTAATGATTTAATCTCCATATTAGGTTCTGATCTGGTTTATCCATTTCTAGTAGATGATTCACCAATGGTTGAATTTTTGGTATCATCTCAGGAAAAGATTTTTTCTCGGGTTGAAGCTTTACGGTTTCTAAGAGATGAGTCTCAAAGAGGGATTTTAGTTTGTAACGTCGCAGCTAGTCGGGTATTCTTACCAAGTCCTCAAGTTTTTGATGATAGTATCTTAGAACTTCAAGTGGGGCAAGAATGCGAACAAAGAGAATTAAAAAATCACTTGATTTCCCTTGGTTATAAGAGAGTTACACAAGTTCAAAGTCAGGGAGAATTTAGCCTTCGTGGAGATATCCTGGATATCTTTGAAACCTCTCAAATATCCCCTTACCGAATCGAATTTTTTGGAGATGAGATTGATGGTATTAGAAAATTTGATACTGAAACTCAATTATCAAAAGAGAGTCAAACTCAAGTACTAATCTATCCAGCTAGTGATATTTTGTTAACGCATGAAGATTATCATCGTGGCCAGAAATTTTTAGAACATGAGATTGATAAGGCACTTTCTCCGACTTTAAAGTCTTACTTAGAAGAAGTTTTTAGTTGTACGAAAGAGCAAGTTCTTCATGTAGATATTCGCAAGTTGTTGTCTGTATTTTATAAAAAACAGTGGACCTTGATAGACTATTTGAATCAAGTTCCTATTATCTTTGATGATTTTCAAAAAATCATGACCCAGTACGATGCTTTTGATAAGGAAACAGCTAGCTACTTTACAGAAGATTTACACAACAGTAAAACAGTATCAAGTTTACAATATTTTGCTGATGTAGAAAGTCAGTTTAAAAAATATGTACCAGCGACTTTCTTTTCAAGTTTTCAAAAAGGGCTTGGAAATTTAAAATTTCATCATCTGTATCAGTTCAATCAATATCCTATGCAGGAGTTCTTTAATCAGTTTTCTTTTCTGAAAGAGGAAATTGAACGTTATAAAAAATTGAAGTATACGATTGTTCTTCAATCAAGTAGCAATACTGAACTAAAGAAACTGTCAACGATTCTTGATGAATACGATATTAAAGTTGACAATAATGACGAAAGTGAAATCTGTAAAGGAACTGTCAATCTTGTTGAAGGAAATCTGCGACATGGGTTTCATTTTGTAGATGAAAATCTTGTATTTATCACTGAATATGAGATTTTTAAAAAGAAGATTAAACGGAAATATAGAAGACAAAATATAAGCAACGCTGAGCGATTAAAGGATTATAACGAGCTCCAAAAAGGAGACTATGTTGTTCATCAAATTCATGGTATTGGGCAATATTTAGGGATTGAAACGATTGAAATCAAAGGAATTCATCGAGACTACGTAAGTGTTCTATATCAAAATGGAGATCGTATTTCTATTCCTGTGGAGCAGATACAGACTCTTTCTAAGTATGTCTCTAGTGATGGTAAGGCTCCAAAGTTAAACAAATTAAACGATGGACGTTTTAAAAAAGCGAAGCAAAAAGTAAAGAGCCAAGTTGAAGATATTGCAGATGACTTGATTAAGTTATATGCAGAGAGAAGTCAACTTAAAGGTTTTGCATTTTCAAAAGATGATGAAGACCAAAACGCTTTTGACGAAGCATTCCCATATGTAGAGACTGAGGACCAACTTCGAAGTATCGAAGAAATCAAGAAAGATATGCAGGCTTCTCAACCGATGGACCGACTTTTAGTTGGAGATGTTGGATTTGGTAAGACAGAAGTAGCTATGCGAGCTGCATTTAAGGCTGTCAATGATCATAAACAGGTTGTTGTTTTAGTGCCAACTACCGTTCTTGCTCAGCAACATTACAGTAATTTTAAAGAAAGATTTGAACAATTTGCTGTCAATGTGGATGTTTTGAGTCGTTTTAGAAGTAAAAAGGAGCAGACTGAGACACTTGAAAAATTGAAAAAAGGTCAAGTAGATATTTTGATAGGAACTCATCGAGTTTTATCTAAAGATGTTGAGTTTGCTGATTTGGGGTTGATGATTATTGATGAAGAGCAACGTTTTGGTGTTAAGCATAAGGAAGCTTTGAAGGAATTAAAAAAGAAGGTTGATGTCTTAACCTTGACAGCTACACCAATTCCTAGAACCCTCCACATGTCTATGTTAGGTATCCGAGATTTATCAGTCATAGAGACTCCTCCAACCAATCGATATCCTGTTCAAACCTATGTTCTTGAACAGAATGATCGTGTCATTCGCGATGCTGTATTGAGAGAAATGGATCGTGGTGGTCAGGTTTACTATCTTTACAACAAAGTTGACACGATTGAAAAGAAGGTTTCAGAGTTACAAGAACTGATTCCAGAAGCTTCGATTGGATTTGTTCATGGACAAATGAGTGAAATTCGTTTGGAGAATACGCTACTTGACTTTATAGAAGGACAGTATGATATTCTTGTCACCACTACAATTATTGAAACAGGTGTGGACATTCCAAATGCAAATACTTTATTTATTGAAAATGCGGATCATATGGGTCTGTCTACCTTGTATCAATTAAGAGGTCGGGTTGGTCGTAGTAACCGAATTGCTTATGCTTATCTTATGTATCGTCCAGATAAAACCCTGACAGAAGTTTCTGAGAAAAGATTAGAAGCCATAAAAGGTTTCACTGAACTAGGTTCCGGTTTCAAAATCGCCATGCGAGATTTATCCATTCGTGGAGCTGGGAATCTTTTAGGAAGCTCGCAGTCTGGTTTTATTGATTCTGTTGGTTTTGAGTTGTATTCTCAGTTGCTGGAAGAAGCGATAGCTAAGAAAAATGGAACTGACAAAAAACGTGAAAAAGGAAATGCAGAATTAATTCTACAAATTGACGCTTATCTTCCGGATGAGTACATTTCAGATGAACGACATAAAATTGAAATTTACAAGAGAATTCGTCAGATTGATAACCGTGTCAACTATGAGGGATTACAAGATGAGTTGATCGATCGTTTTGGAGAATATCCAGATGTGGTTGCTTACCTTTTAGAAATTGGATTAGCTAAAGCATATCTTGATAAAGTATTTGTCAATCGTGTTGAAAGAAGAAATAATAAACTTGTTATTCAATTTGAAAAAATATCTCAACAACTATTCTTAACTCAAGATTATTTCCAGGCTTTATCTCAGACAAGTTTGAAGGCCAATATTTCAGAAAATCAAGGTTTAATCGAAGTTATTTTTGATATTCGTAATAAAAAGGATTATGAGATTTTAGAAGGTCTTTTAACTTTTGGAGAATCATTAGCAAACATAAAAGAATCAAAAGAGTCACATTAGGAGTTATCTTTTTTCTTCTATAAAAGGTAGAAAAATGGTACAATAATAATTTGAGGTAATAAAAATGAGATTAGATAAATATTTAAAAGTATCAAGAATTATTAAGCGTCGTACAGTGGCTAAGGAAGTTGCAGATAAGGGACGTATCAAGGTAAATGGTATTCTTGCTAAGAGCTCTACAGATTTAAAAATCAATGACCAAGTTGAAATTCGTTTTGGAAATAAATTGTTGCTCGTAAAAGTGTTAGAAATGAAAGATAGCACTAAAAAAGAAGATGCTGCAGGTATGTATGAAATTATCAGTGAAACAAGGGTAGAAAACGATGTATAAAAAAATTGTGCAAATGAATAATTCTTTTATTCAAAATGAACACCAACGTCGTAAATACTTGATGGAAGAACGACAAAGACGAAATCGTTTTATGGGCTGGGTTTTGATTTTGATTATGTTGTTGTTCATCCTACCAACCTATAATTTGACTCAAAGTTATCAGCAACTACTCGAACGTCGCCAACAGTTAGCCGATCTGAAAAAACAGTATCAAGAATTGAGCGATGAAAAAGATAAAGAATCAAATCTTGCAACCAAATTAAAGGACGAAACATACGCAGCCAAGTATTTGCGTGCAAAATATTACTATTCAAAATCATGGGAAGAAGTTTATACTATTCCGGACTTACTTCCTAGGTAATGTAAAATGGAAAATTTATTAGATATTATTGAACAATTTTTAAGTCAATCAGATGAAAAATTAGAAGAGTTAGCTCAAAAAAATCATCTGTTACGGTTACAGGAAGAAGAGGAAAAAAAGAATGCGTAAATTTTTAGTGATATTGCTACTTCCTATTTTTTTAAAAAGTGTCCAAGTAGTAAGCACTGAGAATCCAGTTATCATTCCAAACCAAGAAGTTTATTCCTTAACCCACGCTTCGTATCATTTTTACTATCAAGATGTTATAGAATCTCCAAAATTTTATGGTGAAACATCTGTTTATTCTACAGAAGATTTGATTAAAGAATCAGGAAAAGTCAATGCAGATACAAAATTATCTGTTTTAGAATGGAGATTAAATAAACAAGGACAGCCTGTCTTTAAATTGTCTAATAATCAGTTTGTGATGGCCGATAAACGACTTTTATATGATAGTTCAATTGTCAACAATTTTTCTAAACGAGTGTGGTTAGAACCTGAATTTATTGTCTATAATAGCCCTTATGATAAACAAGAATTAAAATCTACTTTGGTACCCTATCAAGATGTTGAAGTAGATATGTCTATTTTTGCGGGTGGGCATGAATTTTTACATATCAAACAAACTGGTTGGATTTCGACGGATTATATTTCCGATGATGACAATCGTATCCAGAAAGTACAAGAGTTGTTATCTGCGAATTATCAAAATGAACAGTTCTCTATTTATATTAAACAATTGAGTACAGGTAAGGAAGCTGGGATTAATGAAGATCAAAAAATGTACGCTGCTAGTGTTATGAAATTGCCTTATCTTTATTATGTTCAAGAAAAAATCAATCAAGGTGATTACCAACTTGACACGAAATTAAAGTATGTTTCCGAAGTTAATGATTTCCCTGGTTCTTATAAACCTGAAGGAAGTGGAAGCCTCCCTAAAACAGCAGACAATAAAGAATACACACTCAAAGATTTAATCACAAAAACTGCAAAAGAATCTGACAATGTAGCTCATAATATTCTTGGTTATTATATTACGAATAAATCAGATGAAGCCTTTAAAAAAGAGATGGCTACTATCGCAGGTGAGGAATGGGATGTGACAGATAAGTTGGCTTCAGCTAAAATGGCTGGTCAAGTTATGGAATCTATTTATAATCAGAATGGTTTTGTTTTAGAATCCCTATCACAAACAGCTTTTGATAATCAGAGGATTGCTAAGAAAATTTCTGCTAAGGTAGCCCATAAAATTGGGGATGCAGATGAATTTAAACACGATGTAGGAATAGTCTATACAGATTCTCCTTTCATTATTTCAATCTTTACCAAAAATTCTGATTATGATACCATTTCTAAAATTGCTAAGGATGTCTATGAGGTCCTAAAATGAGAGACCGAGATTTTTTAAATCATTTTCTAGAAAAAGGTTATTTTAAAGATCATTCACGAGTTGTACTAGCCTTGTCTGGTGGATTGGATTCGATGTTTCTTTTTCATCTCCTTTCAACTTACCAAGAAGAACTTGGGATTGAATTATTTTTAGCTCATGTAAACCATAAACAACGATTAGAATCTGATCATGAAGAATATGAATTAATAAAACTAGCTGAACAAGTTGGAGTTCCAATTTACGTAGCTCATTTTACTGGAGATTTTTCAGAAGCAAATGCTCGTCAATTTCGCTATAAATTTTTTAGGAAAGTAATGGGGAAAACTTCCTCTACAGCCCTTGTAACAGCTCATCATGCAGATGATCAGGTTGAGACGGTATTTATGCGAATGATTAGGGGTGTTAGATTACAACACTTATCAGCTATTAAAGAAAGACAAACGTTTGATAAGGGAGAATTAATTCGTCCTTTGCTGTCTTTTTATAAGAAGGATTTTCCTGAAATCGAGCATTTTGAAGATAGGACGAATGAAGAAAATTACTATTTTCGCAATCGAGTTCGTAATATTTACTTACCACAACTGGAAAAAGAAAATATTCAGGTAAAGAGAGCGTTTTTTGAGTTTGGAAAAGAAGTATCTGACTATCAAATTGCTCTGACTGAATTATCTCAAACAGTCAATGTGGAAGATTTAACTCAGTTTTTATTCTTTTCTGAGGCAACACAGCGAATTTTACTACAACAATACCTTAGTTGTTTTGCTGATTTAAATGTAACAAGAGAACAATTTCAAGAAATTCATCATATTTTAAAAACTAAGAGTCAATATCGGCATTATATAAAAAATGGTTATGAACTTGTAAAAGAATACCAGCACTTTAGAATTTGTAAAATCAGACCAAAGTCTGATGAAAAAAGTAGTGAGTGTGTGTTAAACTATCAAAATCAACTTCATTATGAAGGTTATTTATTTTCATTTGGAATCCCTCTAGAAGGGGAAAATATTCAAAAGATGAATGTTTCTCGTGAAACATCGTTGATTTTAAGGCATCGACAGCCTGGTGATTATTTGATAAAAAATGGTCATCGTAAAAAACTAAGGCGACTTTTTATTGATTTAAAAATTCCTAAAGAAAGACGAGAAAAAGCTATTATCATTGAGCAATTTGGAAAAATTTGTTCAGTTTTAGGAATTGAAATCAGTGATTTGAGTAAAAAAATGAAAAATGATATAATGAACACTGTACTTTATATAGAAAAAATAGATAGGTAAAATCATGTTAGAAAAAGATATCAAGAAAATTTTGATTTCACAAGATGAAATTACAGAAGCAGCTAAAAAGTTGGGTGCTCAGTTGACAAAAGATTATGAGGGTAAAAATCCGATTTTAGTTGGAATTTTAAAAGGTTCTATTCCTTTTATGGCAGAATTGGTGAAATATATTGATACACATCTTGAAATGGACTTTATGATGGTCTCTAGCTATCATGGTGGGACTGTAAGTAGTGGTGTCATTAATATTAAACAAGACGTAACTCAAGATATTAAAGGTCGACATGTTGTCTTTGTAGAAGATATCATTGACACTGGTCAAACCTTGAAAAGTTTAAAAGATATGTTTACTGCAAGAGAAGCAGCGTCTGTGAAGATTGTTACCATGCTTGATAAACCAGAAGGTCGCACTGTAGAAATCGAAGCAGATTATACATGTTTTACAATTCCAAATGAATTTGTTGTAGGATATGGACTAGACTATAATGAAAACTATCGTAACCTTCCTTATGTAGGTGTATTGAAAGAGGAAGTTTACTCAAAATAGAAGGGTAAGTGTTTGAATGCAAAAACAAAATAATGGTTTCATAAAAAATCCATTTCTTTATTTGTTGATGATTTTCTTGCTAGTGACAGGATTCCAGTACTTTTTTGCTGGCAGATCTGCTGGTCATAGTCAACAAATTAAGTACTCAGAATTGGTTCAGGAAATCACTAACGACAATGTAAAAGAAATGACCTACCAACCAAGTGGTAGTGTTATTGAAGTGTATGGTGTCTACAAAACTGCTAAGACAGAGAAACAGGAAACGGGAATTCAATTTTTTACACCCTCTGCTACAAAAGTAGAGAAATTTACAAGTATTGTCCTCCCATCAGATACAACTGTAGCGGATTTGCAAAAGCTAGCAAGTGAACATCAAACACAAATTGAAGTGAAACACGAAAGCTCAAGTGGTATGTGGATTAACATCCTGGTTTCAGTAGTACCATTTGCTATCTTATTCTTCTTCCTCTTCTCTATGATGGGAAATATGGGCGGAAATAGTGGACGTAATCCAATGAGCTTTGGACGTAGTAAAGCTAAAGCTGCTAATAAAGAAGATATCAAAGTTCGCTTCTCAGATGTCGCAGGCGCAGAGGAAGAAAAACAAGAACTTGTTGAAGTTGTTGAATTCTTAAAAGATCCAAAACGATTTACAAAATTGGGTGCCCGGATTCCAGCTGGTGTTCTCTTAGAAGGACCTCCGGGAACTGGTAAAACATTACTTGCCAAAGCAGTCGCAGGAGAAGCTGGTGTACCATTCTTTAGTATTTCAGGTTCTGACTTTGTAGAAATGTTCGTCGGTGTCGGTGCGAGCCGTGTACGTTCTCTCTTTGAGGATGCAAAAAAAGCAGCACCAGCTATTATCTTCATTGATGAAATTGATGCCGTTGGTCGACAACGTGGTGTCGGTTTAGGTGGAGGTAATGATGAACGAGAACAAACCTTAAACCAACTCTTGATTGAAATGGATGGTTTTGAAGGAAATGAAGGAATTATTGTCATTGCGGCAACAAACCGTTCAGATGTTCTTGATCCGGCTCTACTTCGTCCAGGCCGTTTTGATAGAAAAGTATTAGTTGGTCGTCCAGATGTTAAGGGACGCGAAGCAATTTTGAAAGTCCATGCTAGAAATAAACCTTTAGCTGAAGATATAGATTTAAAATTGGTAGCACAACAAACTCCAGGTTTTGTTGGTGCCGATTTGGAAAATGTATTGAACGAAGCAGCTTTGGTTGCAGCTCGTCGCAATAAATCAGTGATTGATGCTTCTGATATTGATGAGGCAGAAGATCGTGTTATCGCTGGACCATCTAAGAAAGACAAGACTGTTTCACAAAAAGAACGTGAATTGGTTGCCTACCATGAGGCAGGACATACCATTGTCGGTCTAGTATTGTCAAATGCCCGTGTTGTTCATAAAGTTACCATAGTACCACGTGGACGTGCAGGCGGATATATGATTGCACTTCCTAAGGAAGACCAAATGCTTCTATCTAAAGAAGATATGAAAGAACAATTAGCTGGCTTAATGGGTGGACGTGTAGCTGAAGAGATTATCTTTAACGTCCAAACAACTGGAGCATCTAATGACTTCGAACAAGCTACTCAGATGGCGCGTGCAATGGTTACAGAGTATGGTATGAGTGAAAAACTTGGTCCAGTACAATATGAAGGAAGTCATGCCATGTTTGGTGCACAAACCCCTCAAAAATCAATTTCAGAACAAACAGCTTATGAAATTGACGAAGAAGTTCGTTCATTATTGAATGAAGCACGAAACAAAGCTGCTGAAATTATCCAGTCAAATCGTGAAACTCACAAGCTAATTGCAGAAGCATTATTGAAATACGAAACATTGGATAGTACACAAATTAAATCTCTATACGAAACAGGAAAGATGCCTGAAACAGTAGAAGAGGAATCACATGCACTATCTTATGATGAAGTAAAATCAAAAATGAGTGAAGAAAATTAATTATCTTAAATACTATAAACAGAGGAGGCACAAGTTTTCTCTGTTTTTTTATAAAAAGTTAAGGGAACTCAAATTTAAATCAAAGATTTCGATATATAGAAAATAAAATACAAGTTTACCTATGTCAATGCTCTCTTAGAGGAAATGATTCAAATTTTCTGAAAACAAGAATGCAACAGTTACTTGAATAATATGAAGAAATGTTTTCAAAAAATGATATGTGTTTCATAAAAAACAATTATTGTAAGAAAAAAATTAAACGAAACTCTGGACAGACGAACGGTTTAAAGGCCGCAAAGCCCTTCTCAGAGAG
>NZ_KV794989.1:0-15146 GCF_001808865.1 Streptococcus sp. HMSC061D10
TTTATGTCTAACTTTTGGGGTGCAGTTCAATGTGCCTCTTTTTTTCTATATCCTCACCTGTCTATCTTCAGATCGTTGTCCTGTGACAAACATGGTGAAGGTTGCCTTGCAGACATTTCGGCCATCTTGGTTGATGATGTCAACATCGACGACACAAGTGGTACGTCCTTGATGGACACATTCTCCTTTGATAGTGAGAACATCCCCTAGATTTCCAGCTTTCAGATAGTTGATGGAAGACTGGAGTGTCACCCCGTCTAATCCTAGCGAAATCACCACAAGACCACTGATTTGGTCACAAAGGGTAAATAGATAACCTCCATGGGCATTTCCATAGTAGTTGAGTGAGGAGTCCACTACTTTTGTCGTCACCACAACGTGGCCATCTCTCATTTTTTCAATTTCGTAATTTTCAAAGGCAGATATAGCGTCAAAGTGAAAATCTTTCATACGTTCCTCCTGATATTTCAAACGACACTATGATACTACTTTTCAAGACTCTACGCAAGAGACAAGTACTTATTCGGGCAAAATACCAACCAGCTCCACAAAGCGCATAAAGGCAGCTTGTCCTTCTTCTGTTTGCTTGTAAACTCCTGCATCTTCCAAAACTCGAGCAAAGATTTTTCCAACAGATTCTTGGACGATTTCAAGAGCTTGGTCTTTGTCAGTCAATTCAGGATGGGAGTCTTTCAATTCATCCGCCCATTCTTGGTGATAATCCGCAATAGAAACGCCCTCTCCGACTAGGTAAGCTGCTACTTGCTCCACTTCTTCCTTCAAGCGTGGTGGCAAAATGGCTAAGCCCATAACCTCTATCAAGCCGATATTTTCCTTCTTGATATGTTGGACATCCTTGTGGGGATGATAGATACCATCTGGATGCTCTGGAGATGTTTGATTGTCCCGCAAGACCAAATCCAACTCAAACTGCCCATCTCGCTTACGGGCTATCGGTGTGATAGTGTGATGTGGTGTTCCATTACTTTCTGCCAAGACCTGTACACTTGGATCTGAGTATTGACGCCAAGCCAGTAAGATTTTATCCGCTAGTTCTATCAAATTCTCTTTAGAATCTGAAGTTAGTCGAATGACGGACATAGGCCACTGAACAATCCCTGCTTTGACAGTTTCAAAACCTTCAAAGGTAACGCTTTTCTGAATAGGAGCCACTTCCATTGGAAAGACATGGCGCCCACCTTGATAATGATCGTGAGTCAGGATGGAACCACCCACGATTGGCAAATCAGCATTCGAACCTACAAAATAGCCTGGGAACTGCTCCACAATCGCCAACAAACGTTCAAAACTTTGGTGACTAATAGCCATAGGACGATGCTTGCTGTCTAGGAAAATACAGTGCTCATTAAAGTAAGCGTAAGGCGAATATTGGAAGCCCCACTCCTGCCCAGAAATATCAAAACGAACAATTCGGTGATTGCTTCTAGCTGGATGATTGACACGACCATGATAACCTTCATTCTCCATACAGAGCTGACATTGAGGATAGTTACTGGATTTAACCAACTTAGCTGCCGCTATCTCTTTTGGATCCTTTTCAGGCTTAGAGAGATTGATGGTAATCTCCAGTTCACCGTAGTCAGACGGTACACGATAAGCAATATTCTTTGCGATAGCCTTTAGTTTAATGTAGTCATTCTTCTGACTGAGTTGGTAGAAATCCGCAATCGCCTGCTCTGGAGACTGGGCATAGGTATCCCAAAAATCACGATTAACCTGACTTGGACAAGGCGTTACCAAGTCCATGAGGTCAGCACCGAGAATCTCACGTGTAGCCTGACTATCTTCAATCGTTTCCAATCGAACGGCTTCCTCGATAAGCTGATCTTTTAGTTCAATCAAATCATCTTGGTCAGTCTCAACTTCAAGAACTCCATCTCCCACCAGTGCTAAAACACGATTGGTCAGATAAATCCGATCCAACTCTTCAAAGCTACTTTCTGCAATGACTTTGGTCACAAAATTTTCTACTAAGGTCACTAGAAAACCTCCTTCTGACTAATCAAGAACGCGAGTTCCACCTGCCACTTCAGCGATATAGAAACTTGGAGCGTAACCAACGATTTCTTCATAGTGCTTGCCTACAGCTTCTTTAAAGGACTCAATAGCATCCTTTTGAACCAAGGCAATAGCACAACCTCCAAAACCTGCTCCTGTCATACGAGCACCAAGAACACCTTCTTGAGCCCAAGCTGTATGAACAAGGGTATCTAATTCCAAGCCAGTCACTTCATAATCATGCTCAAGTGAAACATGAGAAGCATTCATCAAACGACCAAACTTGTCCAAATCTCCTGCTTGAAGAGCAGCTTGCGCTTTAAGGGTACGTTGGTTTTCAAGAACAGCATGGCGAGCACGTTTCAAACGATTTTCATCTTTGATGAGGTAACTAAATTCATCAAAAGCCCACTCGTCCAATTCACCCAAGGTTTGAATGTCCAAGGCCACTTGGAGTTCTTCTACTGCTTTTTCACATTCAGCACGGCGTTCATTGTATTTAGAATCCGCAAGTTCACGGCGTTTGTTAGTGTTCATGATAACAACGATATTGTCCTTCAAATCAAGGGGAACCAAGTCGTATTCTAGAGTATTAGTATCTAGGTATATAGCACGTTGGTCTGCCCCCATACCGATAGCAAATTGGTCCATGATACCAGAGTTAACACCGATAAAATTATTCTCTGTCAATTTTCCGATTTTTACTAAATCTAAACGGTCCAATTTTAGGTCAAAGAGGTATTCTGCCACGACACCAGTCAAAAGCTCCAAAGATGCAGAAGAAGACAAGCCCGCACCATTTGGGATATTCCCAAAAACATAGAAATCAAAACCTTTATCAATCACATGACCAGCTTCTTGCAAGAAATGAAGGACACCTTTTGGATAGTTGGTCCAGCTGTGCTCTTTCTCAAACTTAAGGTCAGCTAGAGGTACTTCAATGATGCCTTTGTCCTCAAAGTTCGCGGAGTAGAAACGCAATACCTGGTCATCGCGCTTGCGTGCAGCTCCGTAAGTTCCTAATGAAATAGCTGCTGGGAAAACATGGCCACCATTATAGTCAGTATGTTCCCCAATCAAGTTGATGCGCCCTGGTGAGAAGAAGGTTTGATCCGCTTCTTGACCAAAAACAGCAAGAAAAGCTTTGCGAAGTGCTTCAGCAGTAAGATGTTGTGTCATATGAATTCTCCTTTGACGAAATATTAGGTAAAAAAGTTTATCCTGTAATCGTTTTCTTCTATTGTACCCAAGGGTTTTGCTTAGGTCAACATTTTTACCGATATTTTACTAAACTATGAGTAAAAAGGAAGAAAAATATGCTATAATAACCTAAAAAGGAGGGGAATTATGGCTACACTCAAAGATATTGCTCAGCTAGCCTCTGTCTCGATCGCAACTGTATCCCGTGTCCTCAATCGCGATCAGAGTCTATCTGTGACAGAAGAAACCAGACATCGTATTTTAACCGTTGCCGAAGAACTAGGCTACACCAAACATCTCAAAACAGGTGAATCTCATAAACTCAAACAGAAAATCGCAATCATCCAGTGGGTCAGTGAACAGGGAGAGTTAGAAGATCTCTACTACTACCAGATTCGACTAGGAATTGAAAATAGAGCTCAAGAATTAGATTACGACATCTTGCGCTATTTTAATGACCAGCCTTTTACGCTTAGCGAAGAAGTCATTGGGATTCTTTGTATCGGGAAATTTAGCCAAGCACAGATTGCCTCGTTTGAAGAATATCACAAGCCCCTAGTTTTCCTTGACAGTGATACGATTGCCCTTGGTCATACCTGTGTCATTACGGATTTCTATAATGCGGTTAGACAGGTGGTTGATTACTTTACAGATCATGGGATTAAGAAGATTGGTATCTTATCCGGTCTTGAAACTACTACTGACCATGAAGAAGTTATCTCAGATAAACGCTTAGATTACTTTAAATCCTATACACAAGAAAAAGGAATTTATAACGAGAAATTCATTTTCCAAGGACTATTTACTGCCCAATCTGGATACGACTTGATGAAAGAGGCTATCGAAAAATTAGGAGATAAGCTTCCACAGGCCTTTTTTGCAGCTAGTGATAGTTTGGCAATCGGAGCCCTTCGCGCCCTTCAAGAAGCCAGCATCAGCATACCAGAGCGCGTCAGCATTATTTCCTTTAATGATACTATTCTAACCAAGCAAGTGTTCCCACCACTTTCTAGTATTACTGTCTACACCGAAGAAATGGGACGCACAGGAATGGATATTTTGAACAGAGAAGTCCTTCACGGCCGTAAAATTCCAAGCCTCACCATGCTTGGAACCAAACTGACTTTAAGAGAAAGCACCTTGCATTAAGTACAAAACTTGAACATAAAAAAATCCTAATAAGAACTTTTCAGTTCTCTATTAGGATTTTCTTTTTTTAATCCATCACAATCATAGATTTAATGGTCTTGCGTTCATCCATGGCCTTATATGCTTTGTCAATATCTTCTAGTTTGTAACTTGAAGTAAAGACACGACCTGGATTGATATCACCATCAAGAACAGCTTTGAGCAAGAATTGCTTATCGTATGTTGTTGCAGAAGCTGCTCCACCTGCAACAGAGATATTTTGCATAAAGGTTGAACCAAGAGCACGATTCTTATAATGTGGAACTCCTACAAATCCCATACGACCGCCATTATGAAGGACACCCA
This sequence comes from Streptococcus sp. HMSC061D10, assembly GCF_001808865.1. Taxonomy (NCBI): domain Bacteria; kingdom Bacillati; phylum Bacillota; class Bacilli; order Lactobacillales; family Streptococcaceae; genus Streptococcus; species Streptococcus sp. HMSC061D10. The sequence goes on from NZ_KV794989.1 coordinate 4,714, forward strand.
GTGCTTGCTCAACAGCCGCCTCAGTACCAACACACTCAAGTGCTGCATCTGCTCCACCGCCAAGAATTTCACGCACCTTGGCAATGCCCTCTTCTCCTCGCTCAGCTACAACAGCTGTCGCTCCTGATTCCAAGGCCATCTTTTGACGATCTTCGTGACGACTCATAAGGATAATTTGTGAAGCACCACGCATTTTAGCTGCGATGACAGCACATTGCCCAACAGCTCCATCCCCAATAACGACAACCTTATCACCTGGTTTTACATCTGCCACACGCGCTGCATGATAGCCTGTTGGCATGACATCAGCCAGAGTCAAGAGAGACTTGAGCATACCTTCTGTGTAGTCAGACGGTTGTCCAGGAATTTTTACAAGTGCCCAATTGGCATAGTGGAAGCGGAGATATTCAGCTTGGAAATTCCCTCCTAGGTTATTTCCGATATGATTATCACAGGAACCATCAAATCCAGCACGACAGGCATCACATTCCCCACAACCATGAGTAAATGGCACAATCACAAAATCACCAGGCTTGACCGTTGTAATGGCTTCTCCAGTTTCTTCAACGATTCCGATCGCTTCGTGTCCACTATTTTTATGTCCCGCTTTAATATCTGGATTGCGGTAACTCCATAGGTCTGAACCACAAACGCAAGCACGAACTACACGGATAATGACATCATCCGATTCTTGAATGCTTGGATGTTTAACCTCTTCAATACCAACCTGACCTGCTTTTTTATAGACTGCTGATTTCATAAACATTTACCTCTCTGTATCTAACTTATTTCAAGTATACACTTTTTATGAAGCTTTCGCTCACTTATACTACGTCTCATTAATGATGATATTCATGACTTTTATCTACTTCCAACTCCTCAATTTTGCGCTTATGGGCTTGGTGAGTTTCTAGATCTGCATCAACCTCAATGGTGATATTTTGGAAACCACAATCTTTGAGCATGCTTCGAATCGATTCCTTGCAGAGCTCCATCTGTTCAATTCCTTTTAGACAAACATGGACAATGGCATTTTTCTCCAAACCATCCATGGTCCATAGGTTAAGCTGATTGATACTAGCCACATACTCCAACCGTTCCAAATCACTCTTTACTTGCTTGATATCCACTCCTTCTGGCACGGCGTCGAGGAAAATCTTGAGTGTAGACCAAAAACGTGGAATAGCCTTTAACAGAATGAAGAAGGAAATGACAAGAGATAAGAGCGGATCCAGAATATACCAGTCGGTAAATCGCAGAACAATGGCCATTAGGATAACAGCCAGCCAACCCAGAGTATCTTCCAGAAAATGCAGGCTAAGAATAGATTCGTTTTTTGTTTTTCCCTTGCAAACTACTAGACTCGCCAGCACATTAATGCTAACAGCAATGATTCCTAGCCAGAGGATCCCCTCATCATTGACCGCTTGTGGATGAAAGAGTTTCGTTATATTCTCCAAAATGACAAGAACAGAACCTGTCATGAGAATCACAGCCGTTACCAAGGCACCTAAGAGACTAAAACGTTTGTACCCCAAAGTGTAATGACTATCTTCTTTACGATTGGAGATTGTTTCTAGAAATGCTGATAGCCCAATTGCGATTGCATCTCCCAAATCATGGACAGAGTCAGCAAGAACAGCACTAGAACCAAATACTCCACCAGCGATAAACTCGACAATGGCATAACTCAAATTTAAGAAAAAAGCGAGCCAAACCGCACCTTTCGTTGTCATTTTTCCGTCCTCCTTTGGTATAATAGTAGTATAAATATTCCCTTTACTAGTATTATCTCTTACTCCGAAAAGAAAGGATAGGGGCAAACTGTTCTCTTTGTAAGTTACTGAACGATTTGTTCAAAGTGTTCATATGACTAGTCAAGACCGTCGCATTACCAAGACACGAAAAGCTATCTATACTGCTTTTTTACAATTACTAAATCAAAAAAATTTTGAATCCATCACTGTTCAGGAAATTATTGACCTAGCAGATGTCGGTCGCTCCACCTTTTACAGTCACTATGAAAGTAAGGAACTGCTTCTAGACGAGCTCTGCCGTTATCTCTTTCATCATCTTTTTGAACGTGAGGAAAATATAACTACAAATGCTTACTTGACACATATCTTTTCACATTTTAAGAAAAATCAGGACCACGTCACCAGTCTTCTTTTCTCTAAAAATGACTACTTCCTCCGGCAATTGCAGAAAGAATTGGAACACCATGTTTATCCTATGGTAGCAGAGAACTTGCAAGTTTCCTATCCTAATATTCCTGCTTCTTATCTCAAACACTATGTTGTAACTAACTTTATCGAAACTCTAACCTGGTGGCTGAAAAAGGGGAAATCTTATAAGGAAGATCAAGTAGTGAGATTTTACTTAGATGTCATGGGGATGAAGTAGCAAACACAACTATAGATTTCATACCCACTCAAAAGAAAAATACCAGTCGACATTTTATCATTCAAATATTCCATTCACCATGAATATTTTGCCTCTACTTTCTATTTATTAATCTGATCAAACTATGATTTTTTAAGCAAGTACATTAACTAAAAAATTCTAAGACAAGAAGCCTTAGAATTTTTTATCGTAACCAACTTTCGTCTAACTGGCCTTTACTTTTGCTAAAAACTTTCCCATGTTCATCAATAACAGCATGAATCTCTTGGCATTGTTTGAGAGTAAGTCCTTCCAATACGTTACAATAAACAGCCTGCATTTCATTATAGGTATCAAAATTTCCAAATCCTAATCGTCGAAAAAGTCTTCTAGCATATTCATCCGAAATAAAAACTGAACGATCAAAAAGATATAGTAAAAGTGCATCTGCAGTCTCTGGTCCAATCCCTTTTAACTCCAAAAGTTGCTTCCGTAAATCTTCTGTTCCAATCCTAGCAAGAACCTCAAAACCACCATTTTCTCTTAACCAGATTAGAAGTCCCCTAATCGTTTGAGACTTTTGCTTAAAAAATCCAGCAGGTCGAATACGTTCCTGTAAATCTTCTAGCGATAACCCTAGGATACCCTCTACTGTCATGACATCCATAAGACCAGCTAAAGCCAACTTAGCATTTTTCTCAGATGTTCGCTGTATAAGAATAGTAGATACCAGATCTTCAAACTTGTTATCCTATTGCCACCAATTTTGTTCTCCATAGTGCTTACAGAGTCGCAAAAGAGTCTCTTGTATTTCTTCTTGCCTCATCATTTCTTCAATAATCCCTGTTCCACCAAGAAATCATGTGCAACAGTATAAGCATCCTTACCATCAATACCAACCTGATAGTTCATCTGACTCATCTGGCTCTCAGTGATTTTACCAGCTAGTTTATTAAGATTAGCTTCCAACTCAGGATGTTTCTCGAGTAATTTAGCTTTCATGAATGGCGCCCCTTGATAAGGCGGGAAGAGGTGCTGATCATCTTCTAAAATTTGAAGTTGGTAACGCTCGATTTCAGGATCTGTCGAGTAGACTTCCATAATCTGAATATCTCCAGCCTTGATCGCATCATAGCGAAGAGCTGGCTCCATGGTTGCCACATTGAGATTCAAACCATAAACAGACTGTAAGCCCTTGTTTCCATCCTCACGATCATTAAACTCCAGAGTGAATCCTGCCTTCAGTTTATCTTGAACTCCCTTTAGGTCAGAAATAGTCTTCAAATGATATTCTTTAGCTATACTTTTTGGAACTGCAATAGCAAAGGTGTTTTGATAAGCCATGTGATTCAGCAAGACTAGATTATCCTGCTTCTTAATGCCATCACGCGCTACTTCATAAACTTCTTCAGAGTCATTGCTCACTTTAGGAGTTGGCTTCAAGAGAGAGCCTGTAATAGTACCTGTAAATTCTGGATAGATATCAATATCTCCTTTTTTCAGTGCTTGGTAAAGGAAATCTGTCTTCCCAAAGTTAGGCTTGACCGTCACCGTCATATCCGTATTTTCCTCGATGAGAAGTTTATACATATTCATGAGAATCTCAGGTTCAGGTCCTAACTTCCCAGCAATGACGAGATTGTCTTTCTCATCATGTGGGATGATGCTTGGAACATAACTAACTCCCAAACCAAGGATCATGACAGCAAAGGCCGAAACAATCGTACGCAACTTTGCCTTTTCCAACCATTTGAGAATGACATTAAAGAGAATGGCCAAGATGGCTGATGAGATTGCTCCGATTAAAATGAGACTAGCATTCCGACGATCAATTCCCAAAAGGATAAAGGAGCCCAATCCACCAGCTCCCACAAGAGCTGCTAGAGTCGCTGTCCCAATAATCATAACGGTCGCTGTTCGAACCCCCGATACAATGACAGGCATGGCAAGTGGAATTTCAAACTTCTTGAGTCGTTCCCACTTGGTCATCCCAAAAGCAATCCCTGCCTCCTCAAGACTAGGATCAATGCCATTCAGGGCTGTGATTGTGTTTTCTAAAATCGGGAAAATAGCGTAGATGACAAGGGCTGTAAGGGCTGGTAAGGTTCCAATCCCCATGAAAGGAATAAAGAGTCCCAACAAGGCCATTGAAGGAATGGTCTGGAAGATACCCGTAACTTGTAGCACCCAATTCGCCACTTTTTTGTGTCCATTTAGATAAACCGCAAGTGGAATGGTCAGAAAAATAGCAACCAATAAGGTCAGAAGCGATAATTGTAAGTGTTGACCAAGAGCGGTTAACCATTCCCCAAAACGCTCTTGAAAGGTTGAAATCAAATTAGACATGAAGGCTACCTCCAAACAAGTTCACTACAAAGTCTGTCGCAGGTGCTTGTAAAATTGTTTCAGGGTCAGCGACCTGGCAAATTTCTCCATCCTGTAAAATAGCTATTCTATCTCCTAATTTTAAAGCTTCGTCTGTGTCATGGGTCACGAAAATAGTCGTCATACCAAATTCTTTGTGCAAGTCTTTGGTAAGAGCCTGCAGCTGCTTGCGAGAAATGGCATCGAGAGCAGAGAAAGGCTCATCCATCAGCAAGATTTTTGGTTCCCCAATGATAGCCCGCACAATCCCAATCCGTTGTTGCTCCCCACCCGATAACTCACTAGGCATGCGCTTTGCATACTCTGCAGCAGGCAGACCCACCTTGTCCAAGAGTTCTTCTGTTTTAGAGGCTATTTGTTCCTTACTCCAGCCCTTCATTTCAGGAATCAATGCTATATTTTCAGCAACCGTGAGATTTGGAAAGAGAGCAATTTTCTGAAGAACATAGCCGGTACTGAGACGTAACTCCCGTTCATCATAGTCCTTGATGCGTTTCCCATCCATATAGATATTGCCATCAGTCGGCTCCAAGAGACGATTGATCATCTTGATCATGGTGGTCTTTCCAGATCCTGAAGGACCCACTAGCACCATGAATTCTCCATTTTCAATGCGGAGATTGACATCTTTTAAAATGTCTGTATCCGTATAGCGCAGCACTACATTTTTGTATTCAATCATTTAGTCTTCCTCATTTTTCACAATAACTTTGCCAAAAGAATAGCTTCCTTCCAAATAGGCATGCGCTTCCTGAATTTGGTCAATCTTATAAACTTTTTCAGGCCCTACATTCACATGATAACGCTCGACAAAGTCTACCAAAGCCTGAAGCTTGTCTTGAGACACATTGTCAGAAGCAAAGGTCGTCAAGTAGAGATTGCGAGAGAGCATCTCGATTGGATCAAAGTCTGGAACAGTCCACTGACCACCCAGTAGGCCACAAGAACAGATAATCCCACCTTCTGCTGTCCGCGCAAAAGTATCGAGAATAGCGCTTGGACCGACAAGATCTAAGACCTTATTAAACTGCTCTTGCGTTTGCAAGACGCCATCCTTGTCCAAAATCACCTGATCAAATCCGACTGCCTTCAATTGCTGTTCCTTAGCTAAATTTCGGCTGGTTCCTGCCAAGTGTATATTAGGGAATTTCCCTTTAAGCAGTTTAGCAAAAGCAATTCCTACACCACTGGTTGCTCCGCGGATTAACACGCTATCTTTCTCCTCAATCTTAAGATTGAGAAAAGAGCCAAATGCCGTGTAATAGGTTTCCGGAAGGGCGATCAAGCTTTCCAAATCAAGTTCTGTCTTGATTGGATAAATTTGTTCATTTGGAAGAAGTGTATACTCTGCGTAACCTCCATCAAAGGCTCGCCCCATCTCTCCCATAATGGAAATGATTTGTTGACCAATCTTCAAATCCGGTCGTGTCGTTTCTTCCACAAGACCGACACACTCAATCCCTAATACACGAGGAAATTTCACAGATGGTGATTGTCCCTTACGGGTAAAAATTTCACTATGATTGATGCCAAATCCTTGGATTTTCACCAGGGTCCAGCCTGCCTTCAGGACTGGTTTTGGTCGTTCGACAACTTCTAATACCTCCGGTCCACCTGGAGTGCTTACAACAACTGCTCTCATAATGTATTCCTTTTTAAAATTTCCCTCTATTGGTCAAGTCTTCTACCTTAGGCATAACTTCCTTATTATCCCAATGTTCGACAATTTTTCCATTTTCTAAACGGAAGATATCGTATTGAGCATAGGCAACGCCATCAATCAATACCTGACCATAACTCACTGCAAAATTTCCTTGAGTCAAGAGTTGGAAAACAAAGTCATAGGCCACATGGTGCTCGCGTACGTAATCCTTATAAGCTTGACTCCCTTGCCCAATCTCATGATTATGCTGAATCACATCCTCTGCCACAAAGTCTTCCCATTGATCGAGCTCCTTGTTTTGGAAAATTTCTGTCAAGAAACGACGGACCAGCTTTTTATTTTCCGCTGACTTGTCCAAGTCCTTGATTTCAAAATCTCCAAAGATCTGATCAAGTTGCTCATTTTCAGGTGTACGATAGTAGTCAATAACATCCCAATGCTCAACGATACGAGCATTTTCATCTGCACGGAAAGTATCTGTCGTCACCCATTGGGCTTCTCCACCGTTTAGGTACTGGTGCACATGAACAAAAACCAGATTGCCATCTTCAATGGTACGAACAATCTTGATTTCACGTTCTGGATGGCGCTTGATAAAATCTGCAAAAAAAGTAGCGAATCCTTCTTTCCCATCCGGCACTCCTGTCGAGTGTTGGATATAGGTATCCCCTACTGAGCTTGCTTGCGCTTCTGCTACACGGCCATCTTGAATAGCACGAATATATAGATTTTGTGCATTTTGTGCTTGAATGGACATGATTTATTCCTCGTTTTCTTTTTTCTTTAAATTAGTGATAATACGCTCTTGATAAGCTTCGAATTCCTGGATTTCTTGATCCGAAAATCCTTGGTAGAAAATTTCACCTAACTCTTTACTAACACGGTCTCCAATTTCTTTTTGCGCCCAACCGAGATCTGTCAAAGAGATATATTTTTTTCTTTTATCCTGTGTACAAGGCTTAATCGCAACCAAACCCTGTTCTTCTAATTTCTTAACCATACTGGTCAGCGTATTGTTTGCCAGACCTGTCGCAAGAGCAATGTCAGTTGCGGTAGCACAACCCAACTCTTGCTTCCACAAGATTGTTAAAACTTTTCCCTGCTCACTTCTGTATTGAGCATCTGGTTCCTTGCTCAAGAGTTTTTGAAAGATACGCCCATTCAACAATCGAATCTGTAGAGCTTGGTAGCCCCCTAACATCTTGTCCATTTTGTCTCCTTTACTTCTATATCGAACTTTCTGATTTTATTGTAATGCTTTTTATTACATCTTTCAACTATTTCGATATAGAAATAATAAAAAACTTCCTACCCAAAAGTAGAAAGTCATCATTTTTATAAAATTAAACATGAATCACATCTGAAGCATTCCTCTTAAAGAAACTACTATGGACCAGATAAGGACCATACTTAGAATTTTGACTAGAAACCAAGCATAAAGGAATGATAAAAATTTTTATAAAGTAGAGTAAGCAAAAAAGTAAAAAATAACTAAAACTAAGAGTTTTTAAATCAAGAAAGTAAAGATAACAGACAATTGATGTATTCAATAGAATATTAAATCCCGTAGCAAAACTAGCTGATATGATATTCGTCTTGATCTGAGAATTAAAGAGTTTGACAAGAAATAAGGCTAATAAAGAAGTATTATAGATACAAATCGGTTTATAATTATTACGATAGAAAACTAAACATTTATTGTTATAAAAAACAAGCCCTCTTCTAAAATTACTCCCTTTGTTAATCCAAACATGGGAAACTCCACTGATATCACTCCAAGGAACAAATAAATCTAACCTTCTAATGTATATCCCATTCTGAGTAATATATAATTTCCAAGGAAAAAGAAAATTAATACCAATGCCAACTAAAATTAATAAAAGAAGGAAATACCCTAACTGTGTTTGATGAAAGTTGAAGGCGTAATCAAAGATAGTAAATTCTTGAATACCTCGCCCAGCAATTTGATGAACACCCAAAAAATATAAAATAACTATAAATAGAACAAATCTATAATAAATACTATGAAACTTCACACTTTTTGGCATAGAAATTATTCTCCTGGATTATAGAATCATCATCAAATAATGCTTTACGTTCTTATATAACACTAGTATACCATTAAATACTCAAAGAATATAAAAATGAAAGAAGAGATTTTAAAAAATAGAGCTTGGCCTTGACCAAACTCTTCATTTTTCTACTCTTCCTCAACTAAGCGTTTAAACTCTGCTTGGATCTCTGTATTCTCTGTCGGTTTTAAGTACATAACCCCACCATTTGTTGTTGGAGAATGAAAAACAATCGCTTCCCCAGTATCAGTTATCGCAAAAAAGTAGCTATGCACGTCCGGGTATTTATCCCAGTTACTATAGCGTTCCACAATTCGATACTTAGCGTTACCTAAACCTGTATCCGTGTATTCGGCATTCATTTTTTCGCTTGGTCCATCTCCAAAGGTATAGAGATTATCTGCACCAACATCACCACCAGAAATTCCCTTTTTGTAATTCGGTTGACCAAGTCTTTCTCCCCATCCTTTAATGAAAGCTTCTAATTTAGCAGATTTACTAGTATTCCAAGGGGCCCTTTGCTTATCTCCCAAGATAGTCGAGCTACTAGAATCATCAAATTTCTCCCAATCTAGTTGCTTGAAATTCATTAATTCTGTCTCTGTCTTACCAAAATCAGAATGCAAACTTTTGTTACCAGGAACACGAATGTCCTGTTCCTGAACTTTACTTGCTGCTTGTTGGTTCGAATTCAGATGATAGAGTACTCCTCTACCTTCTCCTGTTCCAGAGGACCAACTTAATTCCAGGATATCACCACCCTTATAGATATTCATAGAATTCCTAGCACCACCATGACCTGCAACAAAGCCTTCTGCTAAAAGGAGTGGCTTCTCATTCACAAGATAATAAAGACCTGAAATAAAATAATCACCATTAGATTGCTCAACCCCTATTAGCAATTCCTCTACACCATCTTTATTAAGATCTGCATAGGCATAACTCATTTTATCTGATTGAAAAACCGCATTTTCAACTGACCAACTATTGATAGGGCGTTCAGTTGCATTCAATTTTTGATAAAGATTTGCAATTGCACTTGAATCTTTAGAAGTAGTAAATATCTTTTTGTAATCCTCAAAAACTGGCTTGTATAAATCTTTGTAATCTTTCTTAGACTCCCCAGACTTTATCTCGTTACAAGTAGTTGACTGACTAGTTGTAGTAGATAAACTAATATCATTACTAGAAACATCAGAATTTTGATTACTACAACCAACTGTTAAAAAACTAAATATAAGAATAAACAGATTTCCTACTATACTTCTATTACCCATAAAAATCTCCTCTTGAAATGAATGGTGACCATAGCTTTGCCTACATTATATCAAATATTTTAGAGTTTCGGTAAAATAAAAAAAACTTATATATACAAATACTAAGTAAATAAGTTCTATTATTCTTATATTAGATACACCTTCGATAAATACTATAGATCTAAACATAATGTAGGAAAGGCCAATAGGAGCTATAACAAAAAGAGATTAAACCATTATTTAAAGGTGATTTCTAATATAATTATTTTATATTAGAAACTTATAGGAAATTAAAAAAAGAACATTAACACATCGAAAGACTAAAATAGAAATGCAGATAGAAGCTAGGAAAAAGACTACAAAAATCTCTAAAAAACGAATATATTCGATTAGTTTAATAACTTTAAACCTAGAAACTTCCTAGGTGTGAAATAAAAAGAGTGAATCATTTTGTTTCACTCCAGATTGTAAGAATTCATCGCCCTACTATAGTTATCAAAGAGCCAAATTTTACAGTCAAAAACACAAAAAAAGAGCTAAAAAGCTCTAATTACGGAGAATAAGGGATTCGAACCCTTGCGCCAGTTACCCGACCTAACGATTTAGCAAACCGTCCTCTTCAGCCTCTTGAGTAATTCTCCTATTAATGGGCACGAGTGGACTCGAACCACCGAC
>NZ_KV794990.1:0-20176 GCF_001808865.1 Streptococcus sp. HMSC061D10
TGTCTAACTTTTTGGGGTCAGTACATTTTCCATCCTTTTTTATAGCGGAATAAATCTATATTCCTAGGGGGACAATGTTTAATCTTTCTTACCTTTTAGTAAGAAGGTAGCCGATAAGGCTAGGCTGAGACTTGCCATAAAGAGGAGAGGGTTAGCTTGTTCACCTGTGGCTGGGAGTTGTTTGTCATTCGTAGAGACCTGATCATTGGCTTCATTACTTTCAACCAATGGTTTTGTGGTTTCTAGGTTTCTTTCTTCCGTATGAGTTGGGACAGGTTTAACAGTTGAGACTTCTGTCTTGTAAACAATAGCGTAAGTGCTCACGTCAAAAGTAATAAACTCAATCATACCGTCTCGAATGGTGAATTCTTGTGGTTTTAATTCATTTGTTGAAGTTAATTGATAGAGTTCTTGAACATCACCTGAAATTGGTAGTCGAACGAGTACAGCACCTTTTGGTTGAACTGGCTGTCCATCTTTATCCTTGAGTTGAAGAGTGTAAGCATCGTATTTCTTGCCCAAGAGTTCTTTGTTTTCAACTTTTTGACTATCGAGGTAGCTTGCGCCTCCTAGTTCAGTTGTTCCACTAATAACTTGAACTTTTGTAGTCCTGTCTTTCAATACTTTGAGTTTAAACTCAGGAACTGTGTTACTTGGCGCGGCTTGACCACTACCTGTCCCGATAGGACCAGTATATTCAGGTCTTTCCGCAGTAGGTGTCTCCTGATCCCCAGCAGTTCCGATAGAACCAGTGTATTCAGGTCTTTCCACGGTAGGTGCTTCTTGATCCCCAGCAGTTCCGATAGGCCCAGTGTGTTCAGGTCTTTCCGCAGTAGGTGCTTCTTGATCCCCAGCAGTTCCGATAGGCCCAGTGTATTCAGGAATTTCCACAGTAGGTGCCTCTTGATCCCCAGTTGTTCCGATAGGCCCAGTGTATTCAGGAATTTCCACAGTAGGTGCTTCCTGCTCGCCAGCTGTACCAATAGGATCTGTGTACTCAGGTATGGTTACTACTGGAGCAGGCTCCTCCCCTTTACTTGTTTGGATTTTTTCTTTCACTGGACTAGTTTCATCCTTAGGAAATACTGTTACAACAGAGCTAGTAGTTGTTGTATCTTGGATGGCATAAGCTTCTATCGAATTACCAGCTTTACGATCTGTAGCCTCAGGAATGTCTAGTTGGACCTTGTTATCCTTAATGGTTAATACTGTTTGTTCGCCCGATGTGACAAGATGGTCCTCATCGACTTTTCTGAGTAGGAGAGGATCTTTGATACCAGGGAAGGTCACAGCGACTCCATCCCAATTGCCAGTTGGTAGGGTTAAGGTAACAGTCTTATCTTTGGAATTAATAGGGTCAAGGCTTGGACTATCGAGTGACACGGACGGAGCTTTTAAGATATCAAAGGAATCGAGAGAAATTTTCTTTCGTCCTTGTGGAGAATTCGGATCTACTTTCAAAGTAAGAACGTGATCGCCATCTGCTAGATTGGTAAATTCGCCAATTAATGCACCTTTTTCAGTCGCTCCAGAAGTGTAGAAATCAAGAGCTGGCATTTCTTTGCCATCGAGTGTGACAAGTGCCTTGCCTAGTGATGCTGTTTTTAATCCATAGATTCGGATACCTGTTCCAGAGAATGGAATGGTTGCAGTGGCTTCAGAAGCGAGGCTATCATCAGCGTTGATGTCAGCGTATTTTTCTGTAGAAGCATAGAGTTCTGCATCGCTCCAATCCTTAAACATGGAACCATACTGGATACGAGGGTCACGGTCGTCGATTTTCTCAACAGTTGCTCCTTGTCCTGGAAAAACCTTGAAGTAATCGAGAGAAATTTTTGCACGCTCGTTTGTACGTCCTTTGTGCTCTGGCTTAACAGTGATGGTCATGAGGTGAGGGCCTGAAGAAAGATTTGTGTAACGTCCTATTAATACACCTTTTTCAGTTGCTCCTGCTGTATAGAAGTCAAGTTCTCCAACAGATTTGCCATCGATTGTAACGACAGCAAGTCCCAATTGAGATGACTTGAGTCCGTAAATTTCAATACCTGGTCCATTGAATGGAATAGTTGCAGTCGCATCCTTATCGGAATAATTCCCATTTGAGATATCGGCGTATTTCTCTGTTCTACCAAAGAGTTCTGAGTCAGCCCAGTTTCCATAAGCAGAGCCGTACTGGATGCGTTTGTCACGGTCATCCATCAACTCACTGAAGGCATCGATGGAGGCAACGTCTGAAACTGGTGTTGCACGGTCCCCTAGCATAGCCTTAACACTATAAGTATAGGCATGACTAGAATCAATTGAGCGATCGATAAAGTGAGTTTGGTTGGTGATAAACTCACGAACGCTAGGAGTTTGGCTGTTTTCATCCTTGCTTTCTCGTCGGATGACATAATGACTTGCTCCCTCAACTGTGTTAAAGTCGAGTTCAGCTGTGACGGAATCTTTTCGAAGGGCTGATAAGCGAGTCACTCGTCCAGGGAAGTTTTCAAAGGTAATGACATCACCTTTTTGAGTCGCAAGTTGGATACGGTTATCTTTGAGGCGACTAGCTTGAACTTCCTTGCCATTAATCTTGATGATACTAGATTCGATATTTGGATAGTCTACGACTAAGTCTCCACCAACATTAGAAAGGAAAGATAGCGTTTCAAGATTTTTCTCTTTCCATTTCATGCTGACTTCAAAGTTACCACGAGCGACTAAGCCTGAGACTTGCCCGTCTTTCCATGCATCTGGAAGGGCTGGTAATGGGGCAATGTAGCCTGTGTGAGACTGAAGGAGCATTTCTGCCATACCGCTGGTTGCACCAAAGTTCCCATCAATTTGGAAAGGCGCATGGGTATCCCAGAGATTTTCTAGGGTTGAAGATCTGAGCTGTTCTGCCAATAAACGGTGGGCACGATTTCCATCTAGGAGACGAGCCCAGAGGTTGATTTTATTGGCCTTAGACCAACCAGTACCACCATCTCCACGGTGGTTTAGGGTTGCGCGTGCAGCTTCTAGATATTCAGGTTGATCCTTGCCAAATAGAGTACCTGGGAAGAGTCCAACCAGATGAGAAACGTGGCGGTGATGGTTTTCGATGCCTTCGTTGGTGAATTGTGGGCTGTCTTCTTCGTACCATTCCTTGATACGGCCGTCTTGGTTGATGTGAAGTGGTTTGAGCTTATCAAATTTAGCCTTCACTTCTGTCACCAAATCTTGGTCGACCTTCAGATGATTGGCTGCTTCCATATAATCGTGGAATAACTGCCAAACTAGAGATTGGTCAAAGGTATTCCCAATCGTAATAGTTCCATGTTCTGGCGAGTAAGATGGAGAAGAAACCCAACGGTCACTAGCCTTGTCGTAGTGCAAGAAGGAATTCCAGAACTTGGCTGTTTCCTTGAGCATTGGATAAATCTTTTCTTTGAGATAGGTCTCATCCTTGGTGAATTTGTAGTAGTCATAGACGTTCTGCATCATCCAAGCATTGGCAGCTGGAGACCACCCCCAATAGTAGTTCCAACCAGGAGTAGTCCAGCCAAATGGTGTCGCCTGAGTATGAACCAGCCATCCATTTTCTTGACCTTCTTTGGATTCGATACCTGCATATTCTTTAGCAGCGATACGGCCATAGTAACGCATGTCATCGATATAATTGATCATTGGCTTAGCTGTTTCTGCGAGATTACTCATGTAGGCAGGCCAATAGTTCATTTGTAGGTTGACATTGAGGTGGTAGTCTGAGTTCCAAGGTGGATTATCTACAGCATTCCAGACTCCTTGCAAGTTGGCAGGGAGGGCATCTGTCCGGTTACGAGAAGAACTGATCAGTAGGTAACGTCCGTATTGGAAGAAGAGTTCTTCTAGTTTTTGCCCTTTTGTTGGATTATAGGTTTGGAGAGCTTCTTTTGTAGTTTGATTAGACTTGCTGCCGCCGAGGTTTAATTGAACAAGATTGAAAAGACTTTGGTAATCCTTGATGTGATCATTTTTCAGAGTCTCATAGTCTTTGGCTTTAGCAGCTTCGACGATAGATTTGACAGTCTTTTCTACATCAATATCCTTGCGGTAATTAGTTTTCGGATTTTGAGCAAAATTAGTCTTGGCGCTGAGTAGCAGTGTTGCATAACTTGCTCCTGTAACAGTCAAATAACCATCTTGAGCAGTGACTTGTCCATCTGTCTTGATACCAAGATAAGAGGCAAATTTAAGACCGTTGTCTTTGACAGTTCCCTTGAGTAAAATACCATTAGAATCTACACTGACAGTTCCTTGTTTGTATTTAGAATTCTCCCAAGAATACTGTCCATTAGCAATTAGGTCTTCTGTTAAGCTATTCCAAAGCGTAAAATCAAGGGTCTTATTCCCTTTTTTACTCAAGTGGGTGACAGTAACATCGTCTGGGAAGCTAGAGAAGGTCTCACGTTTGAAGCTTGTCCCATCTTGGGTATAAGAGGTAGTTGTGATAGCTTCAGAAATATCCAAGCCACGGTAGTAGTCGGTAACATTCTCCAAGCCTTTCTTTTGGTTATTGAAGACCATAAAGACATCACCGAAGGCTAGGTAGCGACCATATTGGGCATTATTAGGCCCAACGAGATTTCTTTCAGCCAGGCGTTTGGCTTTTTGACGATCGCCGTCCTCTAAGGCCTTACGGATTTCTGCTAAGACTTTGTAGCGATCTTTGTAGTTTCCTCCGTTGTAATCTTGACTATCTGGCTGTGGGCCTCCAGACCAAAGTGTTTTTTCGTTGTACTGAATTCTTTCTTCACCGATGAGTCCGAAAACCTTGGCACCCATTTCCCCATTTCCGACTGGGAGGGCTTGTTTTTCCCATCCATCATAGGAAGGAGCAGTTGGTTGGCTGTAATGTAGTTCGTAATGTTCTTGCTTGTTCACAGGAAGTTCTGGTTTCTCGCTCTCCTTATTTTCAGCAGGGGCGGTAGCTGTACTTGTATCTGACTGACTACTTGTTTGAGGTGCTTCTACCTCTGAGTTTGTTTGCTTTTCAGATGATTCAGCTATAGGATGAGTCTCTGTGTTAGAAACAAGAACTTCCTCTACCTTCGTATCCGGTTTAGCAGAGGTTTCAGTAATTGTTGCCTCACTTTCCGTAATCTCGACACCATCAGCAGCAACACCCTGTGCTGCTAAAAACACAGCTCCAAGTAAAACAGAGGCAGCTCCGACACTTAGCTTGCGGATGCTATACTTACAGGATTTTTCCCAATATCTTTTATCCACAAAATTCTCCTTTCTCATATCTGGAAGCGCATACATTTTATTGCAAAAAAAATAAGTCTTCAGAAATATATGTGATTTTTTCAGATAATCTTAATATAACAAATAAATGGAATTATTGCAAGGGCTTTCAAGGAAAATGGACTTATTTTACTAAGTTTTACTAAGTATGAAGTATTTGCTAATTACTTAGGAAATCACAGTGGATGTAAGCGTAAATCAAACTAGTCAGGCGGGGGACTTTATGGTATAATATAGAAGACTCAAAAAGAAACAGGAGAAATATTATGGATCTTATTTTAGCAATTGTCTTGATTGTTTTAGCTTTTCTAGGAGGAGCTCTTGGAGGTATGTACTTGGTGCGCAAGCAAATCGAAAAAGAATTTGCGGACAATCCACGTTTGAATGCAGAAGCAGTTCGTACCCTTTTGAGCGCAAACGGTCAAAAGCCTAGTGAAGCTAAGGTACAACAAGTTTACCACCAAATCATCCGCCAACAAAAAGCAGCTCTCGCAAACAGCAAAAAGAAAAAATAAAAGCTCTTTTGAACTATAAATAGGAAAAGTCTGGGATGAAAGTTCCAGACTTCTCACTATATTTGACTTATATTTAAGGATAAGACTTTTTCCTTGCATTCTATTGATATTTGATTATGATTAAGAGGGAGACAGTCGAGAGTTGCTCGGTCTGTCAGCACTTTCACTAAGAGATGTAATCATAATGAACTATCAATCAGAAAAATAAGACTAGAAAGAAGACTGTATGGATAATCGACCAATTGGTTTTTTGGATTCGGGCGTTGGAGGCTTGACTGTTGTACGTGAGCTTATGCGCCAGCTTCCCCATGAAGAAATCATCTATATTGGAGATTCGGCGCGGGCACCCTATGGTCCTCGTCCTGCTGAGCAAATTCGTGAATATACTTGGCAGTTGGTCAACTTTCTCTTGACCAAAGATGTCAAGATGATTGTCATTGCTTGTAATACTGCGACTGCGGTCGTCTGGGAAGAAATCAAAGCTCAACTAGATATTCCCGTCCTAGGTGTGATTTTGCCAGGAGCTTCGGCAGCCATTAAGTCTAGCCAAGGTGGGAAAATCGGGGTCATTGGAACTCCGATGACGGTAAAATCAGATATTTATCGACAAAAGATTCATGATCTAGACCCAGATTTACAAGTGGAAAGCTTGGCTTGCCCTAAGTTTGCTCCCTTGGTCGAGTCAGGTGCTCTATCGACCAGTGTGACCAAGAAAGTTGTCTATGAAACTTTGCGTCCCTTAGTCGGAAAAGTAGATAGCTTGATTTTAGGCTGTACTCATTATCCGCTCCTTAGACCTATCATCCAAAATGTCATGGGGCCTAAGGTTCAGCTGATCGATAGTGGAGCTGAGTGTGTACGTGATATCTCAGTCTTGCTCAATTACTTTGAGATTAACCGTAGCCGAGATGCGGCGCCCCTTCAACACCGTTTTTATACAACTGCAAATAGCCAAAGTTTTGCCCAGATAGGAGCAGAATGGCTGGAAAAAGAGATTCATGTGGAGCATGTAACATTATGACAAACAAAATTTATGAATACAAGGATGACCAGGACTGGTATGTCGGGTCCTACAGTATTTTTGGTGGCATTCGGACTTTGACGGATGATGACTTAGAGTTTCCTTTGTTTGATTTAGCCAAAATCTTTCGAGATGAGGAGCGAGGATTTCCGCTTTCAGTCACTGTTTTACGATATGGTTCAGCCTATCGCTTACTCTCTTTTGTGGTAGATATTCTCAACCAAGAAGCGGACCGAAACTTGGAAGTCATTCAACGTCAAGGTGCCTTGCTCTTAGTTGAAAATGGTCAACTCTTGCATGTGGAATTGCCTAAAGAAGGAGTCAACGTTCAAGACTTCTTTGAGACAAACAAGGTCAGAGAAACTTTGCTGATTGCGACTCGTAACGAGGGCAAGACCAAGGAATTTCGTGCTATCTTTGATAAGCTAGGTTATGATGTGGAAAATCTCAATGACTATCCTGACTTGCCTGAAGTTGCTGAAACTGGTATGACCTTTGAAGAAAATGCTCGCCTTAAGGCAGAAACCATCTCTAAATTAACAGGCAAGATGGTTTTAGCTGATGATTCTGGTCTTAAGGTCGATGTCCTCGGTGGATTACCAGGTGTCTGGTCGGCTCGATTTGCAGGAGTAGGGGCTACTGACCAAGAAAATAATGCTAAACTCTTGCACGAATTAGCCATGGTCTTTGAACTCAAGGACCGTTCGGCACAATTCCACACCACCCTGGTCGTAGCTAGCCCAGGTAAGGAAAGCTTGGTGGTCGAAGCTGATTGGCCAGGCTACATTAACTTTGAACCTAAGGGTGAAAATGGTTTTGGCTATGATCCTCTTTTCCTAGTAGGAGAAACAGGCAAGTCATCAGCTGAATTAACCCTTGAAGAAAAAAATAGTCAATCTCACCGTGCCTTAGCCGTTAAGAAACTTTTGGAGGTATTTCCATCATGGCAAAGCAAACCATCATTGTAATGAGTGACTCCCACGGAGATAGCTTGATTGTAGAAGAAATCCGTGACCGTTATCTAGGGAAAGTCGATGCCATTTTTCACGATGGTGACTCTGAGCTTCGCCCAGATTCACCCCTCTGGGAAGGAATCCAGGTCGTCAGAGGGAACATGGATTTTTATTCAGATTATCCAGAACGCTTGGTGACTCAACTAGGTCCTACCAAGATCATCCAGACCCATGGACACTTATTTGATATTAACTTCAATTTCCAAAAGCTTGATTTCTGGGCGCAGGAAGAAGATGCAGATATTTGCCTTTATGGTCACTTGCATGTTCCAAATGCTTGGATGGAAGGAAAGACCCTCTTTTTAAATCCAGGTTCTATCAGTCAGCCACGTGGGACCATCAGAGAATGTCTCTATGCCCGTGTAGAGATTGATGATAGCTACTTTAAAGTGGACTTTTTGACACGTAACCATGAGGTCTATCCAGGCTTATCCAAGGAGTTTGCTCGATGATTGCCAAGGAGTTTGAACAGTTTTTACTGGAGCAAGAGGAAACCTTTTTAACTCCTGCTGAAAATTTGGCTGTACTCATTGATAGCCACAATGCAGATCATGCAATTCTCCTCCTTAGCCAGATGACCTATACCAGAGTGCCAGTAGTGACTGATGAGAAAGAATTTGTCGGAACCATTGGACTTAGAGACATTCTGGCCTACCAGATGGAGCAGGACTTGAGTCAGGAAGCCATGGCAGATACGGATATCGTACACATGACCAAGAAGGACGTAGCAGTTGTCAGTCCAGACTATACACTGACGGATGTTTTGCATAAGTTAGTGGATGAGTCTTTCCTACCAGTCGTTGACAAGGATGGTATCTTCCAAGGCATTATCACACGGAAATCAATCCTAAAGGCTGTCAATGCTCTCTTGCATGACTTTAGTAAGGAATATGAGATTCGAAGCAAATGAGAGAAGGAATTTCAGCATTTTTAGAAGAAAAACAAGGTTTGTCTGTAAATTCTAAGCAATCCTATAAGTATGACTTGGAGCAGTTTTTAGATTTGATTGGAGAACGAATCTCTGAGACAAGTTTAAAAATCTACCAAGCTCAACTATCAAATTTTAAAATCAGTGCCCAAAAGCGTAAGGTTTCTGCTTGCAATCAATTTCTTTACTTTTTATACCAGAAGGGGAAAATTGACACCTTTTATCGTTTAGAATTGCCAAAACAGGCTGAGAAAAAGCAAGTTCAGTCAGAACTTTTAGACCTCAGTTCTTTCTGGCAAGAAAGTGCCTATCCAGAGGGACGCTTGTTGGCCTTACTGATAGTTGAATTGGGCCTCTTACCAAGTGAAATTTTAGCCTTAAAAACAAATGATGTGAATCTAGACTTTCAAGTATTGAGAATCAATAAAGCTTCTCAACAAAGAATCTTGAGCCTTCCCACAAACTTGCTTGCAGAGTTAGAACCCTTGATGGGGCAGACCTATCTCTTTGAAAAAGCTGGGAAGCCATACTCCCGTCAGTGGGCCTTTCGTCAGTTAGAAGCCTTTCTAAAGGAAAAAGGTTTTTCAGATTTATCGGCTCAAGGATTGAGAGAACAGTTTATATTAAGACAAATCGAAGAAAAGGTTGACTTGTACGAAATTGCTAAAAAATTAGGATTAAAGACAGTCATGACCTTGGAAAAATATAGATAATGGATATTAAATTAAAAGATTTTGAAGGGCCTTTGGATCTTCTTTTGCACTTGGTTTCAAAGTACCAGATGGATATCTATGATGTGCCGATTACAGAGGTTATCGAGCAATATCTAGCCTATATCTCGACATTACAAGCTATGCGTTTGGAAGTCGCAGGTGAGTACATGGTCATGGCTAGTCAACTCATGCTGATCAAGAGTCGCAAGCTCTTGCCAAAGGTTGCAGAAGTGACAGACCTAGAGGATGACCTGGAGCAGGACCTCCTTTCTCAAATCGAAGAATACCGTAAGTTTAAACTTTTGGGAGAGCAGTTGGAAGCCAAGCATCAAGAACGAGCTCAGTATTACTCAAAAGCGCCGACAGAGTTGATTTATGAGGATGCTGAACTTGTCCACGATAAGACTACTATCGATCTTTTCTTAGCCTTTTCAAACTTGCTTTCCAAGAAAAAGGAAGAATTCTCGAAAAACCATACAACCATTTTACGAGATGAGTATAAGATTGAGGATATGATGGTCATCGTTCGGGAATCCTTGGTAGAAGGGCAACAACTATGCCTGCAGGATTTGTTTAAAGAAACCAAGGATTTACAAGAGGTCATTACACTTTTTTTAGCAACCTTGGAGTTGATTAAAACCCAAGAAATTCTCTTGATTCAAAAAGAGAGTTTTGGAGATATCTATCTCATGAAAAAGAATGAGGAAAATCAAGTAGAGCAAAGTCAGGCTTGATAGAGAGGAAGTATGAGTACTTTAGCAAAAATAGAAGCGCTCCTGTTTGTGTCAGGTGAAGATGGGATTAGGGCTCGTCAGTTGGCAGAACTCTTATCGTTACCACCAACAGGAATTCAGCAAAGCTTAGAAAAATTAGCCAAAAAGTATGAAAAAGACCAGGATTCTAGTTTGGCCCTGATTGAGACAGGAGGTGCTTACAGATTGGTAACCAAGCCTCAATTTGCAGCTATTTTGAAAGAATATTCTAAGGCGCCCATTAACCAAAGCCTATCTCGGGCTGCGCTAGAAACCTTGTCCATCATTGCTTATAAGCAGCCTATCACACGGATAGAAATTGATGCCATCCGTGGGGTCAACTCTAGTGGTGCTCTAGCTAAGTTGCAGGCTTTTAATCTGATAAAGGAAGACGGGAAAAAAGAGGTTTTGGGTCGCCCTAATCTCTATGTAACTACGGATTATTTTCTGGATTACATGGGGATTAATCATTTGGAAGAATTGCCAGTGATAAATGAGCTTGACATTCAAGCACAAGAAAGCCAATTATTTGGTGAAAGGATAGAAGAAGATGAGAATCAATAAATATATTGCCCACGCAGGTGTGGCCAGTAGGAGAAAAGCAGAAGAGTTGATCAAGCAAGGCTTGGTGACTGTCAACGGTGAGGTAGTACGTGAATTAGCGACGACTATCAAGTCAGGCGACAAGGTCGAAGTTGAAGGTCAACCCATCTACAACGAAGAAAAGGTCTATTATCTGCTTAATAAACCACGTGGTGTGATTTCCAGTGTAACGGATGACAAGGGCCGCAAGACGGTTGTTGACCTTTTACCTAATGTTAAAGAACGGATTTATCCGGTAGGGCGTTTGGACTGGGATACATCAGGAGTCTTGATTTTGACCAATGATGGGGACTTTACAGACGAGATGATTCACCCTCGTAATGAGATTGATAAGGTCTATGTTGCGCGTGTTAAAGGTGTAGCTAACAAGGAAAATCTTCGTCCCTTGACTCGAGGAGTAGAAATTGATGGCAAGAAGACCGAGCCAGCTGTTTACGAGATTCTTAAAGTAGATCCAGTTAAAAACCGTTCAGTTGTACAGTTGACAATCCATGAGGGACGCAATCACCAGGTCAAAAAAATGTTTGAAGCAGTTGGGCTCCAAGTGGATAAGTTGTCTCGGACACGTTTTGGACATTTAGACTTGACAGGACTTCGTCCAGGAGAATCACGCCGTCTCAATAAAAAAGAAATCAGCCAACTACATACTATGGCTGTAACAAATAATAAATAATGAAAAAAATCTTAATTGCGCCAGTGCGCTTTTACCAACGCTTTATCTCGCCAGCTTTTCCACCGTCTTGCAGATTTGAGCCCAGCTGTTCCAACTATATGATTCAGGCTATTGAAAAACATGGTTTTAAGGGTGTTTTGATGGGCTTGGCTAGGATTTTACGTTGCCATCCCTGGTCGAAAACAGGTAAAGATCCAGTGCCAGATCACTTTTCATTAAAGCGAAATACAAGAGAAGAAGGATCACATTTGTGATTCTTTTATTGTTATAAGAGTAAGTTACTTGGTAAAATGTTGATTTCCACTACCTTTCTCCTATAAAAAGTGGTAAAATGGTTGAAAGAAAGAAGGGATAGAAATGACAACATTATTTTCTAAAATCAAAGAAGTAACAGAACTTTCCGCTATCTCAGGTCATGAAGCACCTGTACGTGCTTATCTTCGTGAAAAAATTACCCCTCACGTGGATGAAGTTGTGACTGATGACTTGGGTGGTATTTTTGGGGTTAAACACTCAGAAGTTGAAAATGCACCTCGTGTTTTGGTAGCCTCTCACATGGATGAAGTTGGTTTTATGGTAAGTGAAATCAAGCCAGACGGAACCTTCCGAGTAGTCAGCATTGGTGGTTGGAACCCTATGGTTGTTAGCAGCCAGCGTTTTAAACTCTTTACGCGCCAAGGACGTGAAATTCCAGTCATCTCAGGTTCAGTACCTCCACATTTGACTCGTGGCACAGGTGGACCAACCATGCCAGCTATTTCAGATATCGTTTTTGACGGTGGTTTTGCAGATAAGGCTGAGGCTGAAAGTTTTGGTATCCGCCCAGGAGATACCATCGTTCCAGATAGTAGCGCAATCCTAACAGCTAACGAAAAAAATATCATCTCCAAAGCTTGGGATAACCGTTACGGAGTTCTCATGGTTAGTGAATTAGCAGAAAACTTATCAGGTCAAAAACTAGGAAATGAACTTTATCTTGGGGCTAACGTCCAAGAAGAAGTCGGACTCCGTGGTGCCCATACCTCAACAACCAAATTTGACCCAGAAGTATTCCTTGCTGTAGATTGCTCCCCAGCTGGTGATGTTTATGGTGGTCAAGGTAAGATTGGTGATGGAACCTTGATTCGTTTCTACGATCCAGGTCACTTGCTTCTCCCAGGCATGAAAGATTTTCTTTTGACAACTGCTGAAGAAGCTGGAATCAAATACCAATACTATTGTGGAAAAGGTGGTACAGATGCAGGAGCAGCTCATTTGAAAAATGGTGGTGTTCCATCTACAACAATCGGTGTCTGCGCTCGTTATATCCACTCACACCAAACACTTTATGCCATGGATGACTTCTTAGAAGCTCAAGCTTTCCTACAAGCCTTGGTTAAAAAATTAGATCGCTCTACTGTAGATTTGATCAAAAATTATTAAACTGAAAAGATGGAGGTGATAGGTATGGAAGAACCAAACCTAGAAACCTTGATACGGGACCTTTACAATCATGCCCGTCAAAACTTGAGTGAAGATTTAGTGGCTGCACTCCTAGAAACTGCTAAGCAGTTGCCCAGCACCAATGAACGCTTGCTAGCAGTCCGACTTTCAGGGCTAGTCACACTTGAACTTCTCAAGAATCCCAAGACTCCTGCGCCAGAGTTAGTCAATCTGGCCAGCTATATCCAAAAGGAAGAAGCTAGGTACAAGGGCGCAGCTGCCTCTTCCATTATGATTGGAGAACTATTTAAAATGCTTTGATTCGAACGAATCAAAGCATTTTTTTATCTTATACTCTTCGAAAATCAAATTCAAACCACGTCAGCTTCACCTTGCCGTACTCAAGTACAGCCTGCGGCTAGCTTCCTAGTTTGCTCTTTGATTTTCAGAGTATTAAATTTGTTCAGCCAAAACTTTTTCAGCAAGGTTCATAGCGTGGTCTGATACACGAGTGTAGTGTGAAATGATGTCGATAAAGTTGACACCTGCTTGGGTAGAACATTCACCATTGTTTAGGCGCTTGATGTGGGTCTTACGAAGGACACGTTCCATCTTGTTGATGGATTCATGACGTTCAATAAGAGTTTGAGCTTTTTCAAGGTCATTGTTTTCAACACTTTTAAGAGCATCTTTAACGAAATCGCTTGTTTGACGGTAAATCTCTTCCAACTCTTCTAGGGCTGAGTTAGAGAATTGAACATTCTTGCGTTGCAAGTAGTCGTTAAGATTAATCAAAGCTTCAGCGTGGTCACCGATACGTTCCAAGTCTCGAGAAGAGTCAAGGATGTTGGTTAAGACTTCACTCTCTTTTTGGCTCAATGCTTCACTAGATAGACTAATAAGGTAGCGAGTTAATTTCTCGTCGATTGTGTTGATAGCTTCTTCAGTCTTGTGTCCTTTTTCAGCTACTTTTTCGTTAGAATTGATAATGTAGTCGTAAGAAAGATCGAACGCTTTAACAGCATAGTTTCCTAGGTGCAAGAGTTCTTTCTTGGCATTTCCTAGGGCGATAGAAGGAGCTTGCTTGATGAGTTGTTCATCCAGGTAAAGAGGTTCGTATTTAACAACTTCGTCTTCACCAGGGATTAGCTTAGTAACAAAGTAGGCCAAAGCACCGATGAATGGGAATTGTACAATGGTGTTACTTACGTTAAAGGCACCGTGTGAGAAGGCAATAGTCATCTCAGGTGAGAGGTGAAGTAGTGCCTGGAAGTACTCGATCATCGAAGTGAATGGGCCTAACAAGATTAAGCAAAGGATGGTTCCTAAAACGTTAAAGGTAACGTGTGTTGCTGCAACTCGCTTAGCAGAGATGTTTGCTCCGGCTGCTGCGATGATAACTGTTAAGGTTGTCCCGATATTATCTCCGAATAGGACTGGTAGTGCCCCCTTGAGGTCGAGGAATCCACCTGCATAAAGACCTTGTAGGATCCCGATGGTTGCAGAAGAAGCCTGAATCAGAACGGTAATAACTGCACCAGCCACAACTCCCAAGATAGGATTTTGACCCAAGGTAACCATGTATTCCTTAAATTGAGGCAAGTCTTTAAGAGGGCTCATCCCAGCACTAATGAGGTTGAGAGCATAGAAGATACCACCCACACCAAAAAGGATACGTCCAATATTATTTGCAGTACGGTTTTTTGTAAAGAATAAGAACATGGTTCCAAGGAAAATCAAGGGTAGGGCATACTCGCCAAGTTTGAAACCGATGATGAAGGACGTTACGGTCGTTCCAATATTGGCTCCCATGATAATCCCGATGGCCTGTCTAAGTGTGAGGAGACTAGCACTAACCAGTCCAACCGTAATAACCGTTACACCTGTACTTGACTGGATGAGGGCAGTGACGACAATCCCCACTAAGACCCCTAAGAAGGGATTACTTGTGTATTTGTCAATGTAATATCGAAGACGATCTCCAGCTGCTTGTTGCAAACCGTCTCCCATGGTCTTGATACTATACAAAAATAGTCCCAGACCACCTAAAAAGTGAAAAATAATTTCCTGCCAATTAATGGACATTCTCTTTTTCCTCCGAAAAATAATCGCGGAATTTCTCCTATTCTATTTTAAAGGATAAAAGTAAATCTAACAAGTAGTAAACGCCCTTTTTTCAAGAAAAATGTTGATTTTATTAGAAAAATGATCGATGATTGTCTAATTTATATTAATTCTTCACTTCTTTATAGTTCTTGTAGGGCTAGTGTTGACTCTACTTATAAATATCGTAAAATAATATTGAACAGTTCTGCTATTTTAGAGGCAGATACTTTTTTAAAATACAAATAAAGCGCTTACTTTTTGGAAGTCAAAGGAGAAAAAGATGAAGAATCCATTTTTTGAGAAACGTTGTCGCTATAGTATTCGAAAATTGTCAGTGGGTGCCTGCTCATTGATGATTGGTTCAGTCCTATTTGCAGGTCCAGCTTTAGCTGAAGAGTCAGTAGTTCCAGAAAATGGAACAACTACTACAGCAGTAGTGTCAGAACAACCATTAACCGCTACTCCAGCAGAAGCAACTACACCAGCACCAGAAGTATTGAAGGAGCTGGAAACAACGGAAGATAAGGCAAATGAGCAACCTGTTTCAGAAGAGAAACCAACCTTGGATCAATTGACTGCAGCTGATAAGGAGGCAACTAGTCCAGCTACTGAAACTCCAAAGGCTGAAGAAATGCCGGCAACTACAGAAAATAAGCCAGAAGAGAAAGCTACGGTCTCTGATGTTCCTAAGAAAGAAGAAAAAAGTCTTCGACCAAAAGAAATTAAGTTTGACACTTGGGAAGATCTGTTGAAATGGGAACCAGGTGCCCGTGAAGACGATGCCATAAACCGCTCTTCAGTAGAATTGGCTAAGCGTTATCGTGGTCATGTCATCAATGAAAAAGCCAATAAGGATGCCAAAGTTGAAGCTCTTGCTAATACTAACTCTAAGGCTAAAGACCACGCTTCTGTAGGTGGTGAAGAGTTTAAAGCCTACGCTTTTGACTACTGGCAATACTTGAATTCCATGGTCTTCTGGGAAGGACTCGTTCCAACTCCAGACGTGATTGATGCTGGTCACCGTAATGGTGTTCCTGTATTGGGTACTCTATTCTTCAACTGGTCTAACAGCATTGCAGACCAAGAGAAATTTGCTGCAGCTCTTCAACAAGATGAGGATGGAACTTTCCCTATTGCTCGCAAGTTGGTTGATTTGGCTAAATATTATGGATTTGATGGTTACTTTATCAACCAAGAAACAACAGGTGATATCGTAACGCCCCTTGGTAAGAAAATGCGTGATTTTATGCTCTATACCAAGGAATACGCAGCTCAAGTCAATCATCCAGTGAAATATTCTTGGTACGATGCCATGACCTATGAATATGGTCGTTATCATGAAGATGGTTTGGGTGAATACAATTACCAATTCATGCAAAAAGAAGGGGACAAGGTCCCTGCAGATCACTTCTTTGCCAATTTTAACTGGACTAAAGAGAAAAATGATTACTCTGTAGCTATGACAAAATGGCTAGAGCGGAGCCAGTACGATGTCTTTGCAGGTTTGGAATTGCAACAGGGTGGTTCTTACAAGACAAAAGTGAAATGGGATGCCCTTTTTGATGAAAATGGTAAACTTCGCTTGTCACTTGGTCTCTTTGCGCCAGATACTATTACAAGTCTTGGTAAGACAGGAGAAGATTATCACAAGAATGAAAACATCTTCTTCACAGGTTATCAAGGAGATCCAACTGGTCAAAAACCAGAGGATAAGGACTGGTACGGGATTGCCAACCTCGTAGCTGATCGTACACCAGCAGTGGGACGTAGCTTCACAACATCCTTTAACACTGGACATGGTAAAAAATGGTTTGTAGACGGTAAAGTCTCCAAGGATTCTGAATGGAACTATCGTTCTGTATCAGGTATCTTGCCTACATGGCGCTGGTGGCAAACATCCTCAGCTGCTAAACTTCAAGCTGACTATGACTTTGAAGATGCCTACAATGGAGGAAACTCACTCAAGTTTGCGGGTGATTTAGCTGAAAATACCAACCAAGATGTTCGTCTCTACTCTACAAAACTGGAAGTAACAGATAAAACGAAACTCCGTGTCGCCCATAAAGGTGGTAAGGGAAGCAAGGTTTATGTAGAGTTTGCGACTCAGAAAAACTATACTTATGGTGGTGAGAATGCTCGTAAAGAACTGACTCTATCTGACGACTGGACAAAAGACGAATTTGACTTGAGCGCCTTGGCAGGTCAGACCATTTACGGTATCAAACTTACTTTCGAAAATACTGCTGCCCTTAAGGATTACCAATTCAATTTGGGTGAGTTGACTGTGACAGATAATCAAGAGGCTCCTCAGGCTCCAACTGCTCTTAAAGTAGCCAAACAATCTCTGAAAAATGCCCAAGAAGCGGAAGCTATTGTTCAATTTACAGGTAACAAAGATGCTGACTTCTATGAAGTTTATGAAAAGGATGGCGATGCTTGGCGTCTATTGACAGGTTCATCTGCTACTACGATTTATCTTCCAAAAGTTAGCCGTTCAGCTAGTGCGACTGGAACCAGTCAAGAGTTGAAGGTTGTCGCAGTTGGTAAGAATGGCCTTCGTTCTGAAGCAGCAACCACAAACTTCGAATGGGGCATGACGGTTCAAGATACAAGTCTTCCAAGACCACTAGCAGAAAATATCGTTCCAGGAGCGACTGTTATCGGAAGTACCTTCCCAAATACAGAAGGTGGAGAAGGTATCGAAGGTATGTTGAATGGTACGATCACCAGCCTATCTGACAAATGGTCTTCTGCTCAGTTGAGTGGTAGCGTTGATATCCGTTTGACACAACCACGCCGTGTCGTTAGATGGGTCATGGACCATGCCGGTGCTGGTGGAGAATCTGTCAATGACGGCTTGATGAACACGAAGGACTTCGACCTCTACTACAAGGATGAAGCTGGAGAATGGAAACTAGCTAAAGCAGTTCGTGGCAATAAAGCCCATGTTTCAGATATCACCCTTGATAGCCCAATCACTGCGCAAGACTGGCGTTTGAATGTTATCACATCTGACAATGGAACACCATGGAAAGCTATCCGTATCTACAACTGGAAGATGTATGAAACTCTTGATACGGAGAGCCAAAACATTCCAATGGCTAAAGTGGCGGCGCGTGTTCTAACGGGCAATAAGATTCAGCTTGGCTTTTCAGAAGTTCCTGCTGGAGCTACCATCACAGTTTATGACAAGGCAGATTCACAAACTCCAATCGCTACCTTAAATACAGCAGTTGGAGGAGATTTGGCGACAGATCCATTGAGCTTTGAAAAACGTCCAAACCTTCTTTACTATCGTACACAATTGCCAGGTAAAGAAATCAGTAATACTCTTGCTGTAACGATTCCTCAGGATGAAAGAAAGATTAAGGCTGTTAGTCTAGAAACAGCACCTAAAAAGGCAACTTATCAAGTTGGTGAGGAATTGAATCTCAAAGGTGGTCTTCTTCGTGTTAAATATGAGGGTGAAGAAGCAGACGAAGTTATCAACCTTACACATGCAGGTGTAGTTGTTAATGGCTACGATGCTCACCATCATGGTGAACAAGAGTTGACAGTGACCTATCTTGGTCTTCCAGTTGCAGGCAGCTTCAAGGTTCAAGTGACTGGTGAAGAAGCTGGTCCAAAAGAAGTCGCAGCCTTGTATATTAGCAAGCAACCGAAAATTGATTACTTTGTAGGCGATACTCTTGACTTATCAGAAGGACGTTTCAAGGTCTTGTATGATGATGAAACGGAGACTGAACATAACTTTACAGACCAAGGTGTCGAAATTACAGGCTATGATTCTCAAAAAACAGGCCGTCAAAAACTCCAATTGCACTATCAAGGCCAAACTGTCGAATTTGATGTCCTCGTATCACCTAAAGCAGCTGTCAACGACGAATACCTGAAACAAGAAATCACATCTGCCCAAGGACGCAAAGAAACAATAGCTTATACATTTGCTGATGCAGCAAAACAAGCAGCTCTAGTTGAGAAGATTGAAGCAGCGAAAGCGATCTTAGAAAATCATGATGCTAGTCAAGAAACAGTCAACCAAGCCTTGAATGACTTGAAACAAGCAGGTACTGAATTGGATGGCAATCAACGTTATCAAACTGCTAGAGAAGAATTGGAAAGCTTGCTCGAATCCGTCATTGAAAAAGATCCTCAATCTGAGTTGATTACGGAAGCTGAAGCTTTGTTATCTTCACAAACGCCAACTCCAGAAGCCTTTGCGGACATGAAAGAAAAGCTGAATAAGAAACTAGCTCCTGCAGAAGAAAGTCATCATGTGGGTAGCTTAGAAGAAGGAGAAACTGCGCCAACAGTTGAAGCGCTACCTGAGTTAGTGATTGAAACAGAAACTCAAACCTTCGAACGCCAAGAACGTCCAGCAGGAGACCTCTTGTTGGGTGAACGTCGTATTGTTCAGGTAGGTGTAGAAGGGCAGACTCGTCGTCTGATTGAAGTAGATGCCAAAGGTAACCGTACTCTTCTTAAAACAGAAGTAGTCAAGGAAGCAGTTGCAGAAATCACTGAAGTTGGTACGAAGGTAGAAAGCCGTGTTCAACCGCTAGACGGTCCAAAAGTCTTAGAAGTTAAGAAACCAAGCTTAGTTGTGGAAGAAGAAGTTCTTGCATATGGACATGAAGAAGGAGTAAATCCTAGCCTCCCATTAGGAGAACGACGCTTGGTTCAAGTAGGAGTTGCAGGCCTTCGTAGAAACCTTGTAGAGATTGATTCTGAAGGACATCGTAGTCTTAAGGGAACGGAAGTTCTCAAGGAAGCCGTAACTGAGATTGTTGAAGTCGGTACAAAAATAGTTAAAGTACCAGGTGACAGACCAGTTACACCTGCTCCAGCGACTCAAGATACTAAGAAGGAAACTACAAAAACAGAGCCTAAGACTGAAACATCCGTTTCGCCAGTTCAAGCAAGCCAGGCAGCGAAGCAAGAACCAGCAAAAACAGAAGCACAAGCTGAAAAAATTGAAGGAAAACAACTTCCAAGTACAGGTACAGAAGTAGATGCAAATCTAGTAGCTCTTGGCCTAGCTGGAGTTTTAAGTGGTTTTGGCTTGCTAGCTCAAAAGAAAAAAGAAGAGTAAGATAGAGAGTGTATCTAACACTGACTTCATATTTAATAAAAAAGATTTGACTTTTAAGTGTACTGCACCCCAAAAGTTAGACAGAAAA
>NZ_KV794991.1:0-18580 GCF_001808865.1 Streptococcus sp. HMSC061D10
TTCTGTCTAACTTTTGGGGTGCAGTACAAATCCCGACCTCGCTTTTTTATGACTAATAAGTCTTTGACACGATGGCTGAATTGACTTTTGACACAAACTGTATGTTCTCTATTCTCAAGCTCAACCAGTCATCGGATTTATTGAAACATCCCAAGACCAAGACTAGGAAACCGAGACTTGGTCTATCGGTTTCGGTCTCCAAGCTTTTTTATTTCAATCGATAGGTTTTTCTTGGTTTCTTTTTAGGCACTCGTTTGAGTCCGACTTCTTCTACATATTCTCCGTATTTTACGAGAAAGTTATTGCTGACGATTGGACGACCGGGGTTGATAAGATTGACCAGTTCAGTCCCTTCGTAGACAGTGAACTCCTCCTCTAGCAGATAAAGGAAGGTCGGATTCCAGTCGAGACGGCCTTGGATTCGTTTGATGGATTCTTGGATAATGGCATAATGGTCAAAGGCGAAGGCTTGCTCCTCCAACTCTAGTCCCTCAAGGAAGCACTTGCCTGTCTGAAAATCAACATCGACAAAAACCACATCCTTGGCATCATCTCCAGCTTGAACGAGATCAAGTGCGCGGCTAGGTAGATACACCAAATGGGCGATAGTAACCGTCCAGCCCCGCGGATCACGACCTGGAGTAGATACTGTCATCAACTGCTCGATTTTTTCCAAAGGAAGGTCAAGGTTAACCTCCTCTCTCACTTCACGCTGACAAGCATGCCTTGCATCTTCGCTCTTATCCATAAAACCACCGACCAAAGCCAAACAGTTTTGATAAGGATGGGCCTTACGACGGATTAGTAAGAGTTTGATTTTGCCTTCCACAAAGCAATAGGCTACCATATCCACCGTCACGCTTGGTTTTTCATACTGAGGAAGATCCTGTTTGCAGTACCAGTCTAAAAATTCCTTCTCAGTCGCATGAATCTCAAAATATTCTCTTTCTGTCATTCCAGCCGGGATTATCGTTTCAGCCATCTTATCCCTCCTTGACAGCCTTAGTCCATTGGTACCAACCGACTAGACTATTGATGGTGTAGACCCAGTACATCCCTTGGATATGGATGTTTTCACCCCACCAGAGGTAGATACTAAAGAGATTGGTTGCAATCCAGAAAATCCATTGCTCACGGTAAAGACGTGTCATCAAGAGCTGACCAACACCATTGGTCGCATCGGTAACACTATCGCGGAAAGGGCGAGCACTATGGATACTTTGATAAGCCAAGCCCATACCAATCCAAATGATAGCAGTCAAGGCTAAGTACTTGAGCCAGTCAAGCACAGATAATTTCTTGGCTTCAAAGTGAGATTCTTCTGGTCTTCCTTGTTCATTGATCCGATTAGACAACCAAGTATAGAGACCAATAGGCTGCATGACAAAGAAATAAACTGTTGTCAAAACTTCACCGTAGAAAGTCGCATTCATAGCTAGGACCAAATAGATTGCAGAGTTAATAGCACCAAAAAGGTAGTTACTAGATCGACCTTCAGCAACCAAGATAACGCAGACAATCCCTGTCCAAGAGGCTAAGAGACCAACCCAGTCATGA
Source organism: Streptococcus sp. HMSC061D10 (assembly GCF_001808865.1). Lineage (NCBI taxonomy): Bacteria > Bacillati > Bacillota > Bacilli > Lactobacillales > Streptococcaceae > Streptococcus > Streptococcus sp. HMSC061D10. The sequence goes on from NZ_KV794991.1 coordinate 1,558, forward strand.
CTTTCTGTGTTTTGTGTAAACTCCAGAATAAGAGGAACACTCGATAAAACAATCAAATAGAGCCACTGGAAAAGACTACGGCCCACAAAGAGGTCTTTCCAAAGCAAACGCATAACTCCTGCAAAACCAATTTTACGAGCTTCTGCGTGAACATTTTTAAAGTTTTCAATAAATCGTGTGATTTTTTCAGTTATTTTTTTCATTTTCTTCTCCTAATCTGCTTGGTAAATGGCATCAATAGCTACTTTTGCTGCTTCATAATTTCCTAGATAGTCATCAGCTAGATAAACATGAGGGATATTGGCTAGATATTGCTCCCTCATCATATCCAAATGCTGAGAAAAACTGTGACGGATATGGTCTTCTGCCATGGTCATGTCGCGAAAACCATCATTGACATAAGAGCCAATAGGTTGCACAAAGAGGATTAAATCCCACTTTTCCTTGGCTAAGATGGAAACAAAGAGATTATCAAAGGTCTCTACGGACAAGTCCTCCTGCTCTTCGCTTTCCATGTAGTAATCGTAGTAGCCCTTGGTTACCAATGAGTTGGTATCTGCAATGACCAGGCCTCGATTGGCATTGCTATCGATTAACTTGGAAGTTTGGTCATATTGGCCCAAAAGAAGGTAATAATAATCTTTTGGGGTAAGCTCATCATCTCGGACATTATTTTTTATCTGATATTCACGAGCATACTCCAGACTGACTGGCGCATCATAAAAGCGAGCTAAATCCTTGGCTAGAGTTGTTTTCCCATTACTAGCACTTCCCATAATCAACACTTTTTTCGTAAACTGACGGCGGAAAGGTTGAGCAATGTATTTCCAATATTTGCTTGGATTTTCTCGAATCATAGTAGCCGAAATTCCAAATTTTCTTTCCTGTAGGACAGTCTCGAAACCACGTTCTGACAATTCTTGTTGGTATTCGGATTCTCCTACAAAAAAGATGAGCTCCTGACCAGTCTGGTCGTAGGAAATGGCCTGCAACATCTGATCCAACCACTCCTGCCAGCCCATTGGATAGCGTGGAATATTGGTTTCGTCAAGTTTACAAACAGAGGTCAACTCATCATCTCGAAATGCTTCACGAATATAGCGAAACCTCTTTTGTAGTGTAAGTCCAACCTGTTCACCACGATCTCCCTTATAACCTGAAACTACCACCCATACAGCATCGCATTGTCGTTTTGCTCTTTGGATTAAATCAATATGTCCCTGATGCAAGGGAGCAAAGGTTCCAAAAACCACTGCTATCTTTTTTTTCATGTCTTTCCAACCTTTTTATAACTTTTTATATTTTATATCATACTACTCCTTCTATTGTTTGTCAACACTTTTTTATTATTTTTTATAAAAACATTTCTTAATTATAAGATTTTTTTCTTGATATACAAAACTTGATCAGTAGAAATTCGTTTTTGAAATCCTTAAAATAAATCCACAATCCAAGTAGCTATTTGGGCAACAACTTTTCAAAAAAGAGGCTGAAACAATCTGTTCCAACCTCACATTTTTAAACAATCTCAAATTTTAATTGACCAGCTTTGACACCAATCTTCAGAGTCTTGCCAGCTTCCAATTCACCTTTAAGGAGAAGCTCTGCAAGTTTGTCTTCCACTTCCGTTTGTAGGGTTCTACGAAGTGGACGAGCCCCCATCTCTGGATCATAGCCTTGCTGAGCTAGAAGTTTAAGGGCAGATGCTTGGAGTTTCAAGTCAATTCCTTTTTCTGCAAGACTAGCAATCAATGGTTTGACCATAATCTTAACTACTTCTTGCATATCTTGACTTGACAAGCTATGGAAGACTACCTTCTCATCAATACGATTGATAAACTCTGGACGATAAGCCTTTTTCAACTCCTCAAACATACGTTTTTCCATATTTTCTTGGTCAAAGCGAATGTCCTTAGCTCCAAAACCAACTGTCTTGTCATCACGAAGCGCTGTCGCACCAAGGTTTGAAGTCATGATGATAATGGTATTGGAGAAGTCAACCTTACGACCTTTACTATCTGTCAAGACACCATCATCCAAGACTTGCAAGAGCACGTTAAAGATGTCTGGGTGAGCCTTTTCTACCTCGTCAAAGAGCAAGACTGAGTATGGTTTGTTGCGAACCTTCTCAGTCAACTCCCCGCCTTCTTCATAACCTACATAACCTGGAGGAGCTCCATTGAGACGACTGGCTGCAAATTTCTCCATATATTCACTCATGTCAAAGCGGATAAGAGCAGACTCATCATCAAAGAGAACTTCCGCCAAGGCCTTGGCCAACTCGGTCTTACCAACACCTGTTGGTCCTAGGAACATAAAGGAGCCAATTGGACGTTTGTTATTGCGAATACCCGATTGATTTCGGCGAATGGCACGACTGATACTAGATACAGCTTGTTCCTGTCCGATAACACGTTTATGCAGTTCAGCTTCAAGATTGAGATACTTCTTGGCATCTGTTTGGGTCAATTTTTGAACTGGAATACCTGACAAGCGACTCAAGGTGGTCAAAATATCTGATTCTGTCACCAAGTCTTTATAAACAGGTACTTCCTGCTCTTTTGCAATGAGTTGAGCAGCTTGCTTCCATTTACCATCCATCAAGGCCTTATCAGCTGGTGTTAAACCTGACTCATCTTGTTTAGCGTGTTTCGATTTATTTTGCACTGTTGCAGCTGCTTCATCCAAAAGATCGATTGCTGAGTCTGGCAAATAACGACTCGTCAAATAACGATGTGCCATTTTGACAGCTGTTTCGACTGCATCGTCTGTAATTTGGACATGGTGGTGTTTCTCGTAAGTTGCTTTCAAGCCCTGCAAAATAGCCATACTATCTGCTAAACTTGGCTCCTCAATCATCACTTTTGCAAAGCGACGAGAAAGGGCTGCGTCTTTTTCGATGTGCTTTTGATACTCTTCCTGAGTGGTCGCACCGACAGTTCTCAGAGTTCCACGTGCCAAGGCAGGTTTCAAGATATTGGCCGCATCCAAGGTCGAATCGATACCACTTCCTGACCCCATAATGGTATGAAGCTCATCGATAAAGAGGATGACCTTTCCATCTTCCTCAATATCTTTGATGATATTGTTCATACGTTCTTCAAAGTCACCACGGAAACGAGTCCCCGCAACCACATTCATCAAATCAAGCTCTAGAACTCGCATCTTAGCCATTTCATCAGGTACATCCCCGTTGGCAATACGTTGCGCAAGACCAAGTGCTAGAGCTGTTTTACCGACACCTGCATCTCCAACTAGGACTGGATTATTTTTTGTCTTACGGCTCAAGATTTGAATCATACGAGAGATTTCTTGGTCGCGCCCGATGACTGGTTCCAATTTACCCGAACGAGCTTGCTCCGTAAGGTCATGCGTATAATCTTCCAAACCTCCACTTGGTGTCTGAGGCATACCCATCATATTAGCCATGGAATTTTGCTTATCCGCTACCGTACGATGACGCTGGCGAAGGGCCTTCAAATCTTCTCTAGTCCAACCAGCACGCGCTTCAAGACTTCGACGAAGTCCAGCAATCTTGACCTGATCCTTCTGATCTTCGTAAGAAAATCCCGCTTTTTCTAAAATGCGAGTAGCTAAGGCATTGCCATCATGTAAGATAGCATAAAGAACATGCTCTGTTCCCAATACCTTGGCATGTACGACAGATGCAACGTGCTCTGCTTCCAACAACAATACTTTCAACCGGTGTGAAAAAGGAAGCTCCTGATAATGTTCCTGATCGCTATACTTTGTTTCAGTTAGCTCTACAGCAACTTCCTCCAGACGATCAATCTCATATGGAAATTCATTTAAAGTCGCCCCAGCCACACTGTAACCATGATTGGCCATAGCAATCAATAGGTGCCATGACTCTAGGTATTCTGCCCCAAAATGACTGGCGACCAGAAAGGCACTTTCTATACATTCTCTCAATGCTTTTGAATATTTCATTTAGTTCTATTTTCCTTTTCTATCTACCTCTTGTAATAACTGACGGAGCATATTGGCACGGATAAGATTGGCATCATCGCCTAAAACTCGGTCTGTCGCCATTGCTAATAATAGATTCATCTCCTGACGAGTCACCAAATCCTGCTCAAACAAGAGTCTTAAAACATCTTCAAAGATAGCTAGGCTAACTTCTTCACCTACCGAATACAGTAAATCGCGGAGCATTTCATGGTGGTTTGAGAATTCAATCCGACCAATGCGAATATAACCGCCACCTCCCCGCTTACTTTCAACTAAATAACCTCTGCTTTCAGTAAATCGAGTCTTAATCACATAGTTGATCTGGCTAGGCACGACTTGAAAGGTATCCGCTAATTGGCTTCGTTGCAATTCAACCATACCCGACTGCTCCAAAATCGCCTTGATATAGGCCTCTATATGGTCTGATGTATTTTTAAATCTCATAGAACGCCACCTCTTTCTTTGAACCTTGACTATCTTTGACTATTATACCGAATTTTTCGATTTTTTAAAAGAAAAAGGGGCTGGTAATGAAGAATCCTCACCAACTCCCTATTTTTCTACTTATCTAAGCCTAATTCTGCCAAGATTTGCCGTTTATAGGCAATTTTTTGAACTTCCTTGTCTTCGCCTTCAGACCAGTCGAGTTTGACTTCAGAAACAATCTGCCCAGGCCTATTTTTCAAGATATAGATACGGTCACTAAGATTGAGGGCCTCCTCGATACTATGCGTAATGATGAGTGTTGTCAGGCCTAGCTGTTTATGAATCTCCAAATACCAGGCGTGGAGCTCCATCTTAGTCATCTCATCCAAGGCACTAAAGGCCTCATCTAGAAGAAAGAGCTTATGTCCAAAAAGATAGGTACGAAGTAAGGCCACACGCTGGCGCATCCCACCACTAAGCTCATGAGGATACTTGTCCCGTATTGCCGTCAACTGAAAGGTAGCAAGGATTTCATCTGCTTTCGCAACAGCTTCTACCTTATCCACCTTTTGAATCAAGAGGGGCAGGATGATATTGCCAAGTACCGTCTTGTGTTCCAAGAGCAGATCCTTTTGTAGCATATAGCTCACGCGCCCCTTGGGATTTTCCTCCCCATCAAGCACAATTCTACCTGACTGGACTTCTAAAATCCCTGCAATCAGGTTAAAGAGAGTAGTCTTTCCTACACCACTGGGGCCTAGGATAGAGACAACTTCACCTGAAGTCACTTGTAGGTTAATATCCTCTAAAATCTTTTCATCATCGTAGGCGTAGCTTACGTGTTCTAGTCTAATTTCTGTCATTATTTTACAAATTCGTTGGTAAATCCTTTATCAGTCAAGTCTTCCTTGAGGATTCCATTTTCTTTATCCCATTTGTAGAAGGCATTCCAGCGATCCGCATCAAATTGTCCCCATTTTTCCTTGTCGCTTGCATATTCTTTTGACAAGTATTTTTGAGATTCGATGACGAAATCACGTTTATCCTTTAACTCAGGGGCATTCTTGATCAAGATATCAGCCGCTTCTTCTGGGTGATCCATAGCGTATTGGTAACCTTTTTTAATAGCTTGGATGACTTTACGAGCTTCTTCCTTATTATCTTTCAAATAATCATTGTTTGCGATGATAACTGGTGAGTAGTAGTCAAACTCTTTGACGTAGTCTTTCAAATACATAAAGTTGGCATCCACTCCTTGCGATTTAGCAAGAATACCGTCCCAACCATAGTAAATCCAGGCAGCATCAAAAACGCCATTGGCAATCGGTGTGATCGAGTTCGAGTCGTTGTTTGGTACTTTTTCAACCTTCTCAAAGTCTCCACCTTGAGATTCTACCAATGTTTTCAACATCGCAAGCTCAGTTGGGTCATTCCAGGTTCCATATTTCTTCCCAACCAAGTCTTTAGGACTATTGATATTGTCAGACTTACGAGAGATAATTCCTGATGTATTGTGCTCAACGATAGCTGCAACGGCAGTAATACCTGCTCCTTTTTCCAATTTCTTAGCCATGTAATCTTGGAAATAGACTGCAAATGGTGCCTTACCATTGATAACCAAGTCTGATGAACTTTCTTCTGGCGGTAATTTCAAATCAACATCCACTCCAGCTTCCTTGAAATAACCTTTTTCTTTGGCTACATAAAGCCCTGTGTGGTTGGTATTTGGTGTCCAGTCTAGGATAAAGTCAATTTTTTTGAGTTCTGCTTCTTTGTTATCTTTAGAAGCAGTTCCTTGCCCACAAGCCACAAGCACAACAGCTAGAAGAGCTGTTACAATCGTTAAAAATACCTTCCATGTATTCTTCATTTTTATTTCCTCTTTTCTTTTTCTAAAACGCTCTATTTAGGTACGTTTCCATTTAATCACATATTTTTCACTGATATCGACTAATTTCATACCCAGCAGGCTGATCAGCGATACCAAAATAATAATGGCAAACATGGTATCATACTGAAACAATTTTTTAGACTGAATCATGTAAACACCTAGTCCTTCAAAGCCTCCCAACCACTCAGATACCACTGTTGTGATAAAGGCGTAGGAAACACTGACCCTAAGCCCTGCATAAAAGTAAGGCAGGCTGACAGGGATTTTAAAATGCCACAGGATTTGCCAAGGATTGGCTCGCATCAGACTAAATAAGGTCAGCATATCCTTGTCACAATGCCTAAAACCATCTAGAATACTGACGATAATAGGGAAGGTTGTCGTCAAGATAATCAAGACAATCTTGGGCAAAATTCCATAACCCAACCATAAAACTAGGATAGGGGCTATGGCAATTGTCGGTATGGTCTGGACAACCACCATCATGGGGTAAATCAGGTCATTGAGCCAGCCCAAACTATCCATAAGAACAGCCATGATACAGGCAATCAAGACACCCAAGACCAAACCTAATAAGGCTACTCTCAATGTTGCCCAACTATGGTACCAGAGGAATTCTCTGTCACGAACAAAAGACTGGAGAATCTCAAGTGGTGTCGGCAGGATAAACTTTGGTAAGAGTTTTAAGAATCCCGCCACCTGCCAAACGGATAAGACACCTAAAAATCCTAGCAGACTAATATGTCGTCTCATTATACTTTTCAAGTTTCTCATCGATGCTTAAAATCTCTCCTATATTTATTTTCACATTGGCAAAAACATTGTCTGCTCCTTGGCCCGCTACTTCTAACGCTTCTTTGAGAATGCGCATAAGCTCATCAAACTCCCCCTCCAAGACCGTTTCAAAGGGTGTCACCACCATGGTCACTTCTTGAGCTTGCAGATAAGCAATGACCTTATCAATTACAGCTATGCGGTCAATCCCCTGTGACAGGGGCAGGACTTGTAAAGCAATGCTTGCTTTCATTCAAACCTCCTTTTAATTTACAGTTTTTCTTTATGAAAAAAGAAAAACCTCTTTCATATATGAAAAAGGTGCAGAATTAGGCCAAGTATCGTTCCCTACGCTGGCATTACCCAGATCAGGTGCGGTCGAAGTTTAACACTTCCTCTCAGACTGTACACAGACTCCCATATATTATATGGACATATGATAACGCAAAACAAACAAGATGTCAAGGAAACTGCTTACAGAAAAAGAGACGGCAAACCTTCTCTTTCTCTAATTATACAGATGAACTAGCTCTTTCAATTAAAGCATAGGGGCGAATAACTGAGCTACTTCTTTGATTAATGTTTGATACCAAGTAGGCTTGATTGTTCCAGGAAAAATTTCTTGCGACTCTTCAAAAATTTCTTCAAAATCATTGCGAATAGTTGCAATGGATGGTGTTTCATACAATAAAACTGCATTTTCATAGTGGTGAACCAAGCTGCGATAATCAAGGTTTATGGTTCCAACAACCGCAAATCTATCATCAACAATCATTTGCTTACTATGGATAAAACCAGGAGTATACTCATAGATACGTACACCAGCAGATAAAAGATCAGGATAAGACCCTCTAGTTACTAACTGGATGAGCTTTTTATCTGGGATAAATGGAGTTATAATTCTCACATCTACACCTCGCATGGCTGCATTTTTTATATCCTCTGTCAAATCATAATCGATAATGAGATAAGGCGTGGTGATATAGACAAAATCTTCCGCTTGATTAATCAGATTTTGATAGACGATTTTACCCACCTTCATTTTATAGATAGGCTTAGGCCCACTTCCATACGGGATACAAAGACCACCTCCTGGTCGTGTCTGATTTTCCAAATGATACTGATCAAAGTCACTAATTTCTCCACGGTTGATGTACCAGTTCATGAGAAATAGTCTGGTAAAGGCTTGAGTCGCCGGACCATCTATCCGAATCCCACTATCTTTCCAGTGTCCAAAACGTTCAATCTGATTGATATATTCGTCTGCAAGATTAATCCCGCCAGTATAGGCAATCTGCCCATCAATGACCAAAATCTTACGGTGGTCACGGTTATTGTAGGCCACTGTCATACGAGGAATCACCTTATTAAACTTATGAGCATCAATCCCTTTAGAACGCAAATGAACGGTATAATCCCCAGGCAAGGTCACCATACAACCAATATCATCGTAGAGCATCTTGACCTCGACTCCCTGAGCAGCTTTTTCTTCAAGTATTTCAAGCATACTATCCCACATCAAACCTTCGTCAACAATGTAGTATTCTAGAAAAATAAATTTTTCAGCCCTCTTCAAATCCTCGAGCATCTGTTGCCACATTTCTTCTCCATTAGCAAAGAATTGTGAGTCTGTATGGTCATAAACCTCTGCATTACTATCCATATGTAACAAGGCATTGATAATACCGTAGGCAGATTTATCAGTTTCTTGTAGGATCTGATGAAGACTATGCTCTCGCTTTTCATGAGATGCAATAGAACGAAGTTCCTGCAGTTGTTTAAATTCCTTTTTTGATAACCGACGCTCACCAAACATGATATAAAGTAAGGGACCAAAAACAGGGACAAAAGTGACAATCAACCAAGTCACCTTGCTCTCAGGAGACATGGAACGATTAACAATGGCTAAAACAGTTGCCACACTGACAAGAAATACAAGAGTAACCCAAACAAATGGAGCAATCTGACTCATGTAAAGAATGACTGCAAAAACTACAAACAATTCTATCAGAATTATCGCAATGCTAAAACCATACTTGGACATCAATAGTCGCAATTTTCTAGTTCTCATAACTCCCTCTCAATTTCTAAGTCTACTCCCTAATTTAACGTCTGAAAACGCTTGTTACCTTCTAGTATACTTAGTTTCATAAAACTTATCAAGCTTTTTCTGTATAGGCCGATAGTTCTACGTTTAAAATTAATTTAAAAAGCAGGCCACTTATATGTGCCTGCTATTATTTTACAATTTCAAAGCCAACATATTGACCGTCATACCAGCTGCAGTTCCCATCAAGAAGATGGTATCTCCTTCTTTTACATAGCCATGATCGAGTGCATAGGCCAAACCAAAAGGTACAGCAACGGAGACCATATTCCCATAATCCGTAACGAGATTAAGGTACTTGTCTTCATCTACACCCAGTTTTCCCATGACCAAAGGAAGAGCGCGACTAGCTTGGTGTGGAATAATATAGTCTACAGCATCTTTAGAAACACCTGATTTCTCTTGGAATTCTTGGAACATTTCTGGAATGACACGAGCAGAAAGCAAGAGGATTTTCTTCCCTTTCATATCAAACATGAAATTGGTCTTCGTTTCTTCAGAGTACTCTTTTGGTTGATAAGAAGTCAGACCTCCACGGATTTCAGTATCGTGGGCTCCCTCCGACCAAGTACGCTGAAGGCTTGCTATCACTCCCTTATCCTTGTCACTTGCTTGGAAAATAAAGGCTACTGCCCCATCACTAAAAAGTTCAAAACTTTCTTTTTGCTTTGGATTAAGACCCAAGCTACCAACTTCACTAGATACAATCAAAACACGACGGTATTCCCCAGCTTCAATCAAATGTGACATGGTTGATAAAGCAGAGATAAAACTTGTACAAGTCGTATTGATATCCATAGCTGGGATGGAGAGCCCTTTTGCCACACGTTCATGAATCAAAGCTGCCGTACAAGGAATCGGCTGAACACCAACCGCACTAGCTGATACCAGACAATCAATGTCTTTCATACTCAAATTTGCATTTTCAAGTGCAGCTTGGATAGCTGCTTCTGCCAAATCTAGCTGGGTTTCTTCATTTTCAACCACACGATAACGGGTCTGGTCTTTAAATTGCACCGTATTTTTTGGAAGGCATACTCCATAGCCTGCGATTTCTACATGCCTTTTTACTTCTGTCATATTTTTTTGTCCTTTCATAAACGTTGGATACGTTTGAGCTTACGACTTGTATCCCAGTGATAATCAGAAAATTGTATTTCAGGTTCTTTAAACTCTTTTTGTTGCGCCAAGAGTTGGAACTGCTCTGTAATCGCTGTTTCAACTTGCTCATCCCTTTGACTCAGACAGACTTCCACTAACTTCTCAGAATGTTGTTTGACTTGATAATCTCCAACATTCTCCACAAAGAGAATGCAACGTCTGATAAAGTCCGGATAAATCGTGACCCGACCTCCATCCTGCCCTTCAAAGTAGAAGATATCATCAGAACGCCCTTCGACCTTGTCAATCCTTGTGTAATGGGAGCCACATGGGCAAGGATTAGGATTTTCAACTAAAATATCATTGAGCTGGTAGCGATAAACAGGCTGACTGCTTCGCTTAAAGTCCGTAATCACTGGATAAAAACGCTGTTCATCCAAGTAGTGTTTTTCTACAAAAATGATATCTTCATTGAGATGAAGATTGCCAGCAGAGCAAGTACAAGCTAGAAAACCTTCCGTTGCCTGGTAGACTTGGTCAATAATCGGCAACTCAAAAGCGCTCAAAATTCGCTCTTTATCACTATCTTCCAAGATTTCAGCCACCGAAACGATTTTTTGTGGGTGAATGACTAACTCTCCATCTTTTAGACGCTTGCTCAATTCAATCAACATAGAAGCAGGCGCCACTATAATAGTCGGTTGATAATTGTTGAGACGCTCGATATGCTCATCTGTATTCTTGAAAATATCAAAGTATTCTAAACGAATGAGCGCCGTATTGATGGTCTGATAGAGTTCATTATCCGCCCTCAGGAAAAAGGCTATGCGGTGCCCAAAAAGTTGGCCCTTGGGCAACATCTTTGCCAAGATAGCTGCTGCCCACATACTTCGCTCTTTTTCGGTTGTGATAAAGAGTCCCCGATGCCCGGACGTTCCTGAGGACAAACCGACAGCTATTTCTCCTTTAAGCTCTGTAAAATTTCGAGTCTTTTCACTTTCGATAGCCAAAGCCAAGGCCTCGTCTCGATCCACTCCTTGGGTGTTGAGCTCATTGAAATGACTCATCATAAAAGCCTTGTCCATGTGGTCAAAGTCACTAGGTACACCATTTTTAAAATAAGGTGACTCACGTTTGAGAAAGTCCATATAGGCAGCCAGTTGCTTTTTCTGATAGTTTTCTAATGCTTCTCGAGATCTAAAGTTATGAAGCCAGCGAGTTTGGATAAAAGTTTTAAGAAAGGTTATTTTTTTCATACAAGATCCGCTCAATCCTTTCTACAGGGTCATGGCTAACTAGCACTTCTATTCCATCCTTTAAAACCTCTTCCAAAAGCTCCGTTCCTTTGATATAGTCAGCCTTACTATCTTGCACCAAGGAAGGAATCAGATGCATCTGTTTGGTGTAAGGTAAAAGGTCAATTCCCCAACAAAGATCTGCTGCAATAAAGAGATGATAATCTGGAATAAAGAGACAAGCTTGCCCCTTGGCATGCCCATCTATCGAAGCTACAAGGATGCTGCCGTCTCCAAAAAGATCGATGGTAGGGCGATACTTAAAGTTAGCATTTTGCTGATCCGCCTTAATAACAGTCAACCTTTCCTCAAAAGTAGTCGGCAAAAATTCTTTAAAAATTAAATCTTTTAGTTTTGGTTTCTTATAAACATCATAGACTTCCTGGGTCAGGATAAAGTTTGCATTCGGAAAGAAGCTAGCCCCTCCCAAATGATCTGGATGTAGATGAGACAACAAGACATAGTTAATTTCTTCTGGCTTGATCCCTTTATCTTTTATCAAATGTAAAATCTGATCCTTGTCCGTCATTTGAACAGGCGTTCCTAAACGATACAAGCCATAACGAAGTTTCCTCTTAATATCATAGTGATAACCAGTATCATAAAGCAGATAACCCTTTTCTCTATGCTTAATTAAAAAGACACCTGCTGGGAAAATCATCTTTCTATTTTTGACCCCCTTAAATAGCAAACCGGCATAACTAGTACAATATCCCGCTGGGAAATACTCAATGCTTTCGATAATCTTGGACATATTGTTCAATCCCTTCTGAAATACTAATTTTCGGATGATACCCCAATTCCCTCTCGGCCTTGCTAATATCCAGCGTTTGACTATAGCGAAGCAGATAATAGGTATATCGAGTTAGAGGTGGTTCCCCTTTAAGGTTCAAGGTCTTGTATATAAATTCTAAACTACTTGCAATTCCTGATAAGAGAGATGCTGGAATTTTTCTATATTTGATTGGATAACCCAGACCTGTCAAACTTTCCTCTAGCAAATCTCTAAAAGCCCTCGGTTCACCATTAGTAATGTTATAAACCTCACCTTTAGCTTCTGGAGCTTCTATTGCCAAACGGATTGCCAGAGCAACATTTTCCACACAAGTCATGTCCATGAGCTGACGCCCATCCCCAATCAAAGGAATTCCTATTTTTTGACTAAGATTGATCACACGTGGCAAAATACTGGTATCCCCAACCCCAAAAAGTCCCCGAGGTCTCAAGATGATACTCGGAACATCTGGATAATCTTTAAAGAGTTTCTCCGAAGCCAATTTACTACGGATATAGTTATTGAGATTATTTTCCTCTGGAGCATCACTTTCTTTGATAGCCAACTGATCCTTAGGAGCAGCATAGATGCTTGGTGAGGATACATAGACTAAACGTTGAATACCTGTTTGGCGACATGCCTCTAGAACATATTTAGTTCCTAAAACATTAGCCTGATAAAAATCTTCCCAAGGGCCCCAAACTGTTGACAGGGCTCCCGCATGAACGACCATATCCATTTCCTTGAAAGCCTCTAGCACATCCTCAGCTTTGGTCAAATCACCTTGAAAAAAACTGACCGAAGAATTTTCCAAGGAGCGACCTACCTTACTGTTTCTACCAAAAGCTCGCACTTGGTAACCATGCTCAACTAGTTCTTTAACAACATATTTTCCAAGAAAACCAGTGGCTCCTGTAACTAATACTTTTTTCATCACTCTTTCTCCTTAGTTGCTAACAGGCGGTGGATTTCACCTTCCAATATTTCTGTCGGATGATAAGATTGTGCGACTTGGCGGAGATTCTCCAATTCTGTCCAATTTTCTTTAGCCAATAGCCTATCAAAGGCCTGCCCAATCTCCTTGCTATTATCTCTTTTAGCTGTATAAGCAACACCCGCTTCCACACCCCGAACGGCATAATCAAATTGATCATAATCATGAGGCAATATCAAAGCAGGTTTGCCATAAATAATGCACTGATAAAAGATACCTGCTCCACCATGATGAATGACATAGTCCATCAGAGGAATGTATTCCTTGTAAGGAAGATAAGAAACAACGGAAAGATTCTCCATAAGATTCTCACACTTGAAAGGTTGTCCACCAACTCCACGAGTTACAAAAAAGTGACAATCAGGATGAGCTTTTGCAAGTTGCGTAGCTTGATAAATAAGATTTTCTTTGGCCCAAGCTAGTTGTGTCCCACAAGTTACCAAAACCTTCTTGCGATTAGGAAAAGCCGATAAATCTAAAGGATAATCCTCTACAGCCTCAACAGAAGCGCCAAAAGGTCCTACCCAGCAATAGTGCTCTGGAAATCCTTTCTTCAACTCCACTTCTTTCATCCCAATACCTAAGATAGAATAGGGAGAATAAATAGTTTCTTGGCCTTTCTGATTGTAAAGTTTAAAATGATAACGCCTTAAACGGTCTCGTAATAAAAAAGTTACTATCCGTTTCCCCAAATGAGTTATTTTTCTTGCAAGAAACTGTTGTAAAACCTGCCAGCTATTCTGGGGAATCCCCATTCCTCCAAAGAAACAAGGAGGTCCATCTGTCGTTTCAATCGCAAACTGGGTCGCCATAGTTGTTATCCACGGAATCCCCATCTGCTCAGCTACAAGTCCACCAGATAGTGTGATAAAGTCCACTATGGCAATATCCGGACGATGATTTGTCCATTCTTGGATTAATTGGTCCGAAACTAGGTTTATCAAATCAAGACTAGCAGACAACTGCCGATAGGCTGAAAAAATTCCTAACTGCTCCTTATTGTTGGCAGCTTTTTCAAATTCCTTTACGTGTCCTTCTAAAATGGGAAGAACTTGAAAACCAACCGCCTCTGCAACAGCCTTTTTCTGGGGACCTGTAAATAAACGTATTTCATACTGAGGATTTTGTAATAGTGGTGCAAGTAAATTCATGGTAGGATAGAGATGCCCACTTAAGGGAACAGCCACTACATCAATTTTGATTTTCTTCATAATCCTAGCATATCAAATTTTCCAAAAAAGAACTATCACAAGGATAGTTCTTCTTAAATATTATTGGTTTTAAATCATAGGAATAGTATTTGATTCCCTAATACATTATTTGAATATTCGGGAGGAATTCGTAATGTAAGAATCTTAAATTTACTATCCCTAAAAAATTCTAAAGTAACTTTGCTTAGAATAATTCCTTATAGAAAGCAATAGTTTCTTCCAAAGTTGGCATGAATGGATTACCTGGTGCACAGGCATCAATCAAGGCATTCTTAGAAAGGTATTCAAAGTCAAAGTCTTTTTCTTCGATGCCAAGTTCTGTCAATTTCTTAGGAATACCGACAGTTTCAGAAAGTTTTTCAATTTCAGAAATAGCATAAGCCGCACATTCCTCATCTGATTTTCCTTCAATTTGCATTCCCAAGGCCTTAGCAACATTACGGAAGGCTACAGGTACACGTTTGGCATTTTCACGCTCAACGACTGGCAAAAGCATAGCACAGCAAACGCCATGAGGCAAGTTATAGACAGCACCCAATTGGTGAGCCATTGAGTGAACATAGCCGAGTCCAGCATTGTTAAAGCTCATTCCTCCAAGGAAGATAGCATTAACCATACCTTCACGAGCTTCGATGTCGTGTCCGTTTTCTACTGCACGTGGAAGATATTCTTTGATCAGCTCGATAGCTCCGATAGAGAGTTTCTTAGTCACATCATAAGCACCTGGTGTTACCAAAGCTTCAACAGCATGAGTAAGAGCATCCATACCAGTAGCAGCAGTCAAAGCTTGAGGTTTTGAAACCATCAATTCAGGGTCATTAACAGAGATAAGAGCAAGACTGTTCTTATCAACCATTACCATTTTAACCTTACGTTCTTCGTCAGTGATAACGTAGTTGATAGTAATTTCTGCTGATGTACCTGCAGTAGTATTGATAGCTACAACAGGAAGGCCTTTTTGAGCAGACTTATGCAAACCTTCATAATCCTGTGGCTTACCGCCATTAGTAGCGATTACAGAAATACAGCTAGCTGCATCCTGTGGAGAGCCACCACCGACAGAGATGATAAAGTCACAGTTATGCTCTTTCAAAGCAGCGACCCCATCCATGACATTTTTACAAGTAGGGTTCGGTTCAACATCACTAAAGATAACGTAAGCAATCCCTTCATCATCTAAAGGTTTTAAAATTTTTGGCAAGATATCACTTGATTCGATATACTTATCTGTCACCAAAAGAGCCTTAGTATAGCCCAACTCCTTAACATAAGGACCAACTTCATTTACCACACCTTTACCAATAAGGTTGACTGCTGGAACGTAAAATGTTGCCATATTTTTTCCTCCTTGCGTTTTTCACGCTTTATATTTAGATTAATTATATAATATATTTTCAAATATTTGTGATTTTTTTAACAAATAAATCGCAAAGGAAGGGAGTGGGAAGCCCCACATCCCCCTTATTTTTTTACAAAACGCCTTTTTTCAGGATAATATTTCCATAAAGAGCACTTTCTCCAGTTTGAATCACTAAATAAGCTTTCTCTGCCTGATCGTAAAATTCAAAACGTTCAAACTCTTTGATAGATGCACCAGTATGATACTTGCCTAGTAAGGTTTTATATTCATCCCAAATAACTGGAATCGTTGGATCTCCTGGTACAACCTGCATAAGGCCTGCTTGACAGTCACTGTATGTATCGAGAGATAGTAGTTGCAAAATAGCATCCAAAATCACAGGAACTCCATGACCATCACAACGAACAACGCGTTGTCCGATCATGTGAGCTGGGAAATTTGCATCAGCTATCACTAGCTCATCTCCATGTTCCATCTCCATTAGATACTTAACTAGCTCTGGGCTAATAATTTTAGGAATATTCTTTAACATTTACTCCCCCTTCTCTACTAATGACTTGAAAAACTGTTGACTAGTTTCGACATTATCCAAATCTTCTACTGCATAACTTTTCAGTAATTCTGATTGTCGAATGAGGTTTTGTGCTTCCTCTCTTGATTGAACAATTCCCAAAGTCAACAATTGAGACAAAACATTTATGCGAGATTCTTTGGTAAGACTATAATTAAAACTAAAGTATATAATTCCTTTCATACTAAAACGAGTATTTAACAAGATACATATTTTTTCCTTATATAAAAATCACCGATTCAACCCATTATGATTGAATCGGTGATATATTTTATTTCTTACTAAAATTTTATGTTCCTAATACAGTTAAGGACTATTCCAGGGTTAATAATACGACAAAAATAGAGTCCATAATTCAAAAAGTTGTTTTATCCACTGTTAAATATCAAAAAGGAGAGGACCCGATTAAACACTTTCAAATTGAAATTCTTTCATCATTCTACAGCAGTTGACACAGTGAAAAAGATTCATAACAAATAAAAAAAGAACAACTAGTGTTCTTACTCAAGTAAATTTATCGGGAAGACAGGATTCGAACCTGCGACA
>NZ_KV794992.1:0-1017 GCF_001808865.1 Streptococcus sp. HMSC061D10
AATACATTCAAAAATATATTTGAATGAGGTGTTTTATGGTTCAAAATGTTGTTACTTCAATAATCCTGTATTCTGGGACAGCCGTAGACTTACTTATTATCCTAATGTTATTTTTTGCCAAAAGAAAAAGCAGAAAAGACATCATTAATATCTATTTAGGACAATTTCTAGGCTCTGTTAGTCTAATATTGCTAAGTTTACTTTTTGCATTTGTCTTAAATTATATTCCTAGTAAAGAGATTTTAGGTTTACTCGGTTTGATTCCAATTTTCCTAGGACTCAAAGTTTTGCTTTTAGGAGATTCTGATGGAGAAGCTATTGCAAAAGATGGTTTGCGCAAAGATGATAAAAACCTGATTTTTCTAGTCGCTATGATTACTTTTGCAAGTTGTGGTGCTGACAATATTGGTGTTTTCGTCCCATATTTTATTACCTTAAATTTAGCGAATTTGATAGTGGCTTTACTTACCTTTCTAGTCATGATTTATCTCTTGGTTTTTTCTGCCCAAAAATTGGCACAAGTCCCTTCTGTTGGAGAAACTTTGGAAAAATATAGCAGATGGTTTATTGCCGTTGTTTATTTAGGATTGGGGATGTATATCCTGATTGAAAACAACAGCTTTGACATGCTAAGGACTGTGTTCGGCTAGGAGAAAAAATTATGAAAAAAGATAGTATCTGCCAAGTGAATATTATAAATCAACAAAATGTTACAACCGCAACGAACTACCTTGAAAAGGAAAAAGTCCAAAAATCACTTCGTATTTTATCAAAGTTTACCGATAATAAACAGATAAATATCATCTTTTATCTTCTTGCTGTTGAAGAACTCTGTGTCTGTGATATAGCCTGTTTACTAAATCTCAGTATGGCATCTGCCTCCCACCATCTTCGTAAACTAGCCAATCAAAACATCTTGGATACTAGAAGAGAGGGGAAAATTATATATTATTTTATAAAAGATGAGGAAATCAGAGATTTTTTTAATCAACTAGGATAACAACTATTTTTACTACT
>NZ_KV794993.1:0-46847 GCF_001808865.1 Streptococcus sp. HMSC061D10
GCCTCATTCAAATATATTTTTGAATGTATTTTAACATTAAACTTTGTAGATGTCAACTTCAGCTCCATCAAAATATAGATAAGAAGGTAGTGTACCAAACATTAAAAAGCCCTGCCATCGAAATGATAGCAGGGCTCAACTTCAATATCCAGATGATATATTTATCTAAAAAAGGTAGTGATAAAGGTAGAGTTTGGACTGAAATATAGTGAAATGTATTGAAATTGAAAAAAGAAAAAACGCTTGAAATCAGCGTTTTTCCTATGTATTGATTCGTATTGAATGCTTACTTCACTTCTGTAAACACAACGTGTTTGCGAAGTTTTGGTGAGTATTTCTTCAATTGAAGACGGTCTGGAGTGTTACGTTTGTTTTTAGAAGTAAGGTACAAGCGTTCACCAGATTCTTTGTGTTCAAGTGTAATATTTACGCGCATGGTATCTCCCTTCTATTATTCAGCTGATGCAGCTTTAGCGATCTTACGTCCTTTGTAGTATCCTTTAAGTGATACACGGTGTGAACGTGAGTAATCTCCAGTAGTTTCGTCAAAGTTTACAGATGGAGCTGTTACTTTGTAGTGTGTACGACGTTTGTTTTTCTTCGCTTTTGAAGTGCGACGTGCAGGTACTGCCATTTTGATTTCTCCTTTTAAGATATAAATTCAGTTAGGTTTGATTTTCATCAACTTTAATAGTATATCAAAACTTTTTTGTAAAGTAAAGTTACTTGACAAAAAAAGATAAAAAATTTTCCTATCCAATCTTCTGGATAGGAAAATAGACTAAATATCAATCTCGAATGGTTCATCAATGGTTTCTGAGACGTATTTCCCGTCTTTCTTTCGTTGCTTGACACATTCTGTAAGGAGATATTCAATCTGCCCGTTAACTGATCGAAAGTCATCTTCTGCCCATGATGCGAGTGCAGCGTATAGCTTATTCGAGAGTCGAAGGGGGATTTGCTTTTTTTTAGCTTCTGCCATTTCTAATAAAGGCTTCCTGTATTGACAATTGGTTGTGCATCATGATTGCCACAGAGAACGACTAGGAGATTTGAAACCATCGCTGCTTTTCGTTCTTCGTCAAGTTCTACTAATTCTCCTTCATTGAGACGTTCTAGTGCCATTTCAACCATTCCTACAGCGCCATCAACAATCATTTTACGTGCATCAATAATGGCTGATGCTTGTTGACGTTGAAGCATGACAGCTGCAATTTCCGGTGCATAAGCTAGGTAAGTAATACGTGCCTCAAGGATTTCCAAGCCAGCGTCCTCTACACGACTTTGAATTTCCTCACGAATGCGACTAGCTACAATCTCGCTAGAGCCTCGGAGACTGCCTTCATCTGCTTGTCCATCACCTGTAGTATCCACATTCGGAGACACATCGTAAGGATAGATGCGGACAATATTACGAAGGGCGCTATCACACTGCAATGACAGATATTCTTTGTAGTTATCAACGTTGAAAACTGCTTTTGCCGTATCGACTACACACCAAGTAACGGCAATTCCGATTTCAACAGGGTTCCCTAAGCAATCGTTAATTTTTTGGCGAGAATTGCTCAAGGTCATAACTTTGAGAGAAATCTGTTTCTTGCCAATTTCAATGTTTACATCATTGCCATTTGATGATTTCATCCCTGAAAAAGGGGATTTTGTGCTAACGTCACCACTTTGACCAAGTCGAGTGTGATTTGCAGGGTTGACCGCTATGCTAAAAGGATTTACAAAGTAAAAACCAGGTTCTTTGATGGTCCCAGTATAGTTACCAAAGAGGGTCAAAACCAGTGCTTCCTGAGGTTTGACAACTTTTAAACCAGCATGAGCTAGAGCTGAAATTAGGATTAATAAAAGTCCGATAATAATTCCAAAAATATTTTCCGAACCAGCACCCATTATAAATATAAGGAAACCAAGTACGAGTGCCAACTCAATGAGTACCAATGCTACTACACCATTTGGTTTTGAATTGATTAGTTTTTCAGTCATCAGAATGACCTCCTGTATTTGATATCTAAATGATATCACTTTAATTTTAAATGTCAACAAAAATATGCAATCTTTTTTAAGAAGATTTCAACGACTTGAATTGTCTGAAAATTTAAAAATTTTCTTCTGTTATTCAGGTAAAATTTGTGCTATAATGGTAAAAACTGAAATGGGAGGGAACTTAATGACAGAATTAGATAAACGTCACCGCAGTAGCATCTATGACAGCATGGTTAAATCACCAAACCGTGCCATGCTTCGTGCGACTGGTATGACAGATAAGGACTTTGAAACACCGATTGTAGGAGTCATTTCGACTTGGGCAGAAAATACACCATGTAATATCCACTTGCATGACTTCGGTAAGCTTGCAAAAGAAGGTGTCAAATCTGCTGGTGCTTGGCCTGTGCAGTTTGGAACCATTACTGTAGCCGACGGTATTGCCATGGGAACGCCGGGTATGCGCTTCTCTCTAACGTCACGTGATATCATCGCGGACTCTATCGAAGCTGCTATGGGCGGTCATAACGTCGATGCCTTCGTCGCTATCGGTGGCTGTGACAAGAACATGCCTGGTTCCATGATTGCTATTGCCAATATGGATATCCCAGCTATTTTCGCTTACGGTGGTACTATCGCCCCTGGAAAACTGGATGGCAAAGACATCGACTTGGTTTCTGTATTTGAAGGAATCGGTAAGTGGAATCACGGCGATATGACAGCGGAGGACGTGAAACGTCTCGAATGTAATGCCTGCCCTGGCCCTGGTGGTTGTGGTGGTATGTATACTGCCAATACTATGGCGACTGCTATCGAAGTTTTGGGGATGAGCTTGCCAGGTTCTTCTTCTCACCCAGCAGAATCTGCTGATAAGAAAGAAGACATCGAAGCAGCCGGACGTGCCGTTGTCAAAATGCTTGAACTTGGTATCAAACCGTCTGATATCTTGACTCGTGAAGCCTTTGAAGATGCCATTACAGTGACAATGGCTCTAGGTGGTTCTACTAACGCTACTCTTCACTTGCTCGCCATTGCCCACGCAGCTAATGTTGACTTGTCTCTTGAGGACTTTAATACGATACAAGAACGTGTGCCTCACTTGGCCGATTTGAAACCTTCTGGTCAGTATGTCTTCCAAGATCTTTACGAGGTTGGTGGTGTGCCTGCGGTTATGAAGTACTTGCTGGCAAATGGATTCCTTCATGGAGACCGCATCACATGTACTGGTAAGACTGTCGCTGAAAACTTAGCTGACTTTGCAGATCTTACTCCAGGTCAAAAAGTCATCATGCCACTTGAAAATCCTAAACGTGCGGACGGTCCGCTTATCATCTTGAACGGTAATCTTGCTCCTGACGGTGCAGTTGCCAAGGTGTCAGGTGTTAAGGTTCGTCGTCACGTTGGTCCAGCCAAGGTCTTTGACTCTGAAGAAGATGCTATCCAAGCTGTCTTGTCAGATGAAATCGTTGATGGCGATGTTGTCGTTGTTCGTTTCGTTGGACCTAAGGGTGGTCCTGGTATGCCTGAGATGCTATCACTTTCATCAATGATCGTTGGTAAAGGCCAAGGAGACAAAGTTGCCCTCTTGACAGATGGCCGCTTCTCTGGTGGTACTTATGGATTGGTTGTTGGACATATCGCTCCTGAAGCTCAGGATGGCGGACCAATTGCCTATCTCCGTACAGGCGATATTGTCACTGTCGACCAAGATACAAAAGAAATTTCTATGGCCGTTTCCGATGAAGAACTTGAAAAACGTAAGGCAGAAACAACCTTGCCACCACTCTATAGCCGTGGTGTCCTTGGTAAGTACGCCCACACCGTATCTTCTGCATCCCGTGGTGCCGTTACAGACTTCTGGAATATGGAACAATCTGGTAAAAAATAAGCAAATCAAAAGCAAGCCATTTTTGACTTGCTTTTTTGTGTGTTTCAAAATAGATAACTATCGCGGTGGTAGTCCAAGTGCTATACGTCCATAGCGACTGATGCGTGTAATCTTCCAGGCAGGTGACCAGGTAACTTCAACCCTAACATCCTCAATTCCTTCAATCTGTTTCAAGCCTGCCACAATTTCAATAGGTAAACTTTCTGCACAGTCACAGGCTGTATCGGTGAAGGTCATGACAATTGTACAAAGACCAGCCTCGTCCAAATGAATCTCGTAAATCAAGCCAAGATTATAGACATCTAATTCCACATCTGTATCGTAAACTTTTTCTAGCTTGTCAATGATTTGATTTCCTAATGCTAAAGCACGGTCATTAATCTTGATGTCCTCTCTCATTGCATTCCCTCCATTTTCTGACTGCACCTATTTTCTCATAATTCTGACAATTTGGCAAGCTTTTCCCAATCAAGACGTGATCCGCCATAAAAACGAAAGCCTAGAGATTGCCATAGTTGGGCCAAACTACCCAAAGATCTAATAACCTAGAGTAAGACGATATTGCCATAGGTTAGAGAGAGAAGCTTAGAGAATGAATTATTTTCTAAGAAGTACTTTCTAAAAAGAAAAAGTAGAGAACGGTCACCTCTACTTTTTAACTATTATTTTGACTTCACAGGCTTATCTGCCAAGGCCTTGATAGCTGATGCTATCGTTTCTGCGTAGAGCTTAGCACCCTCTTCTAATTTGGTATTATCACTTCCAAAGTGAACTTGGTCCGTTCCTTTCCAGATGTCTGGATGATCTTTAGACACCTGATTCCAGTCTGCAACCGCAATGTAAGGATACTTTTGAGCTACTTCACGCACATAGCTAGCATACTGTTCTACATAAGGCTGAGTTGCTTGAGTTGTATCACCCTCATAAGGTGTCACAAGTACAAGCTGATGTCCCTTAGGTAGATTTGTTATCAAAGAATCGATATCAGCCTTATAATCCTCAGGGTTATTCACTCCAGTAGCAATAACAACTATTTTAGGGAGGACTTTATTCTGACTGTGGTTGAGCATAATAGCATTGGCTTGCTTGGTATTTCTGCTTATTTGACCATCTGTCTGAGCGTCTGGTAGAACCTCTTTAAGTCCAGGTGTTGCACGCAAGGTTACAGAATCTCCGATAATGGATACACCTTCAGCAATATTGTAGCGACTGGCTTCTGCTTGATCCGCCATGGTTTTTGTACGGGTAATATTGGTTTGAGCTTGATTGAGGCCATTTACCATCAAATCCGTTTCAAAAGCACCGACTTGGGGAGCTATGAGCATCACAATCAGTGTCAGCAAGCCAAGAAAACCGACGCTACCCGCAAAGATTGGTTGAATATGCGGAATTTCTTTTACCCTTTGCAATAAGCTAGTGTTCTTCCCGGCAATGAAAGGTTCAATCACATAGAAAGAAAGGCTTGCAAAGAGATAAGAAAAGATAGTGGTGAGAATCACTGCCGGTAGATTGCTCATCAACTGAGAGAAAATGATATAAAATGGCCAGTGGAAAAGATAAACGGCATAGCTCGTATCAGCTAAGAAGCTAATTACCTTTGGTTCTTCAATCGTCGGAGTTTTCTCATGTAAAACTCGTGCTGCAACGATCATCAGAAGGGCAGCTAAACTTGCCAACAAGAAACCAAGCAAGTAGGCAAAGAGATAATTGAATTTCACAAAGAAGGTCAATAAGAGTAAAACTCCGAGACCAGCCCCAAATACTAGCAAGGTCTGTTTCAAGTCTAGGGTTTGATTCAAACGTTTGAGAAGAGGTGTCGTATGACGAACTCCTATCAAGGTCGCAAGCACACTTCCTAAAAAGAATGGATAAACATGAGTCAAACTTGAAAAGTAAAGCGTTGAGTATGAGCTAACGATAAAGCTACCAATAAACATTGAAAGAAAGCTAACGACGAAGGTAGCTGAAGATAGTAGAAAAACCATTCCCCGTAGTTGCCCACCTGTTTTGGCTTGCTTAGACATAAGCCAAACTGCCAAGCCCCACAAGATATAGTAATGAACTTCAACCGCTAAACTCCAGTTGTGAACAAAGAGGTGAGGGATAAATTGAGATTCATAACTTCCTCCTGTCAGCATTTCATAGAAGTTAGTCATAAAACCAAGGACACCAGCAATCTGACCACCGATTCCTGCCACATAATCCTGTCGAACCAAGAAAGTAAAAGGCATAACGACCAGGATCATCAAGACAACTGGGGGAAAAATCCGATAGAAGCGTCTTCTAAAAAATCTTAGGATATCAATCTTACCTTTTTGTCCAAATTCTTCTAACAGGAGTGACGTAATTAGGAAACCTGAGAAGGTAAAAAAGACATCAACCCCGAAGAAACCTCCTGGAAAAACCGTCTGAAAGAAATGGTACAAAAGCACCAAGAGTAAGCCTGTAATCCTGATCAAGGAAAACCATTTAATACGCATACGAGTTTATTCTCCGTTCATTAGAGTAGTAAAAAACCATCTAATGTTCATTCCATACTACCTTTATTTTATCAAAAAAAGAAGAAAAATCCTAAGAGAAAACTTAGGATTTCAGCTTTAGATTGATAATCTTAGAAATTACGACCTGATTTATTGTAGCCATATTTTTCAACAAAATGCTCACGGAATTCCAAGAGATTGTCATCCATAATAGCCTGACGGACCTGCTTCATGAGATTGAGCAAGAAGTAGAGGTTATGGTAACTTGTCAAGCGGATGCCAAAGGTTTCGTCAGCCTTGAGCAAATGACGAAGGTAGGCACGGGTGTAGTTCTTACATGTGTAGCAATCGCACTCAGGATCAAGTGGGGTAAAGTCCTCCGCAAACTGGGCATTTTTGACAACCAAACGTCCTTGGCTAGTCATACAAGTTCCGTTACGAGCGATACGAGTCGGCAAGACACAGTCAAACATATCGACCCCACGAATAACCCCATCAATCAAGCTATCTGGCGCTCCCACTCCCATCAAGTAGCGAGGTTTGTTTTCAGGAAGGAGTTGAGTGGTGAAGTCCAAAACTGCGTTCATCTCTTCATGAGTTTCACCTACTGCCAACCCTCCGATAGAGTATCCTGGGAAGTCCATGCTGACAAGGTCATGAGCTGACTGACGACGAAGATCTTCAAATCCTGCACCTTGTACAATCCCAAACAAACCTTGGTCATGTGGACGACGATGAGCTTTTAATCCACGCTCAGCCCAACGGCTGGTACGTTCGATTGACTTCTTCACATAATCATAAGGCTGATAAAATTGAGGACATTCGTCAAAGGACATCATAATGTCTGACCCTAGATTGTTTTGGATAGAGATGGCTTTTTCAGGTGATAGAAACATTTTAGAACCATTGAGGTGGTTCTTAAACGTTACCCCTTCTTCTGTGATGTTACGACTATCCGCTAGAGAGTATACTTGGAAACCGCCACTATCCGTTAAGATAGGTTGGTCCCAGTTCATGAACTTATGAAGCCCACCTGCTCGAGCAATCAACTCATCTCCAGGGCGAAGCCACAAGTGATAGGTGTTGGATAGGATAATTCCTGAACCCATCTCTTTCAATTCTTCTGGCGACTGAGTCTTGACCGTTGCCTGAGTCCCTACTGGCATAAACATAGGAGTTGGGAAGGTTCCGTGTGGCGTGATAATCTCACCCAAACGAGCTCCCGTGTGTTTTTCTTTTTTAATCAAACGATATTTGATTGGTGAATCTGACATTTTTACCTCCGAAGCTGGAAAAGACAGTCCCAGTTCTTACTTTGTGCCCAAGGGCATACTGTATGATTCTATCAAAAAAAACAGGAACTGTCACGAACTATGGTATAATGAAAGAATGAAATACCCAAAAATTGATTTAAAAGAAGTTCGTCAACAAGCTAAACAGTTTCAAGCTGAACATCCACGTTTATTGCTTGTCTTTTTATTACCAAGCATTTTCTTGATTCTATCCAGCTTCATAAGTCCGTTATCCCTACTTGATGAGGGGATTCTTGAGCAATCCTTCTTTACTTTTTTGATGAGCTTGATCCAGTCTTCACTCTTTCCTCTAGCAGTTGGATTCACAAGTTCTATTATACTAGCTGGCGCTCTTTTTACAACCATTAATCTTTACAGAATTTCCGAGATAGAGCTTTCTTTTAAAGATAGTCTGTCCTTACTTGACAATCGCTTCTTCACCCAGACCTTTCTGACTCTCTTGCTCAAGCGTTTCTATCTCTTTTTGTGGAGCATCCCTAATCTTTTTGGAGTTTACTTGCTCTTTTACAGCAGTGCCATGGCTCGTAAATTTGTAGAACTTCATCCCGAATTTCCAGCTGTCGACGTCACCAATTCAGATATCGAACATTTTCTGCTCACTTTTGCACTCTACTTCTTTGGTAGCGTCTTTCTGATGATTTTGGGAACCATTGCCTATCTGCCGCAATACTACGCTTATTCCCAAGTAGAGCTGCTCCTTTGTGATACCCTTGCAATTGGAATTGCCAAGCCAAGTCGCGTACTCAAAACCAGTCGCTTCCTTATGAAAGGCTATAAGTTCCAACGCTTCGTACTTGATTTACAACTCCTACCATGGTATCTTCTTATCTGGATCAGCTTTGGAATTGCGAGCATCCCTTCTTTCCCTTATATCTATAGTAGTCAGTTCTTCTTCTATCAAAGATTACTCGAAATCAAGCGGAGAAAAGTTTAATGTGAATGATTAAAACCAGCACCTTCAATAGAAAGTGCTGGTTATTTTTATCTCAAGAAAAGGATACTCAAGAGTGCTAGGATTGCTGGTCCGCCTTGCTTTAGAATGATTTTTTTATCTGCTGTTAAGGCACCATAAGTCGCTGCTCCTACGACAAACAACACAAAGATTGTTACGATTTCTAAGCTATGTGAGAAATAAATTCCATAAATAAGAAATACCCCAATCAAGGCATTATAAATTCCTTGGTTTTTAAACAGTGAGGTGACAGAGGGGCGAGTCAACTCTTCCTTGTCCATATTAAAGACTCGGCTGGTTGCATCTGATTGGGTTGCGATACTCTCCAAATAAAAGATATAAAAATGTTCGAGGGCAACAAGGGTTGCTAAAATGGTAGTAATGATTGACATCGTTTTCTCCTTAAAATTCTATTTTTTCTAATCCTGATACTAGTTTTGTCAACAAAGCTATCAGCTCTTCCTGCTCGGCTGTCGATAAGATGCTGTCCATCTGTTCCTTCACCTTCAGGTGACGTTGAGGCGGATTAACCAAGAGTAGATTCTTGGCTTCTTGGGTTAATTCAACTAAGACTTCTCGCTGATTGGCCGGATTACGCTTGCGACTGACATAGCCCTCTGACTCTAGTATCTTAAAATGACGAGTCAAGGCCGCCTGGTCGATTTGCAACTTCTCCTGAACGGCAATCTGGTTGCAGGGTGACTGCTGCAGTAAAAACTGCAGGATTTGATAGCGGGTCAAACTAATTCCCAATTGTTTCTCAAAAAGTTGAGTGATCATCTGATCTGTTAAATGGAGCTGGTACAGTAAGTCGTTAATTTTTTTCATTTCTACCTCCCTGCGTACACTTGATTTATCAACTATTGACTTATCAAGTATAATGCAATCTTAGTAAAAACGCAACTATTTTGCTTATTCACGAAAAATAGCCTCTTGATTTCAATCCCAAAAGGCTATTATTTCTATATTCTAGACAAAATCCAGCACTAACCTACCAAATCTGCTCGAAGGATTTCTCCCTCTTTATCAATGACAACTTCGATGGCATGGCCTGCAAAAATTTCTTCACGATCATCATAGTAGAGGGTCAATTCTCCATCTTCGTTGATCGATAGTTCACTCAAGGAAAGTGAGTTGGTAAAATACTCTTCTGTTAACACTACATCATTTTCATCTGAATCTATCCAGTCTTGAGCTGTTTCCCACAGTTCTTTGACAATATAGTCTTTAATCCGAGTATCTTGAACTTGGAAAGTTCCCATAAATTTCTTTAGATCATCAAAAGAACTTGGAGGGAGACTTTCATCTGTACTCGCAGCAAAGATAGCATGAATCTTACCACCCTCGTAAGTGATAAATCCTTCAAACCAAGAATAGGCTCTGTTTAAGGTGAATTCGCCAATATCGTCTTGAATGATGACCGGTTTTTGATAGGTTTCAATCAAGGTCTCTAACCTAGAGTCTGAGGATTGGTCATCTAGGTATTCCAGCAAGTGGTAGCAGTTATTAGCTACTTCTGACATATATGGCTCTAACTCCATGAAGGGGCGTTTTTGGCATTTGATATGATGAATTTTGTAGGGTTCAAAACTAAAGCACCATCTCTTTTCTTCAAATTCTTCAGGAGTCAATACCCATTCCAAACGACCCTCACATTCAGAGAAGTTCTGAGTTTCAACATTGACACTAGCTTTAAAATGAACGGACGGCATTTTACAACCATCTTTTAAAGAAGCAGCCCCATTTACATTTTGGAGGGTAAAAATCAAGAGCTCAACAATTTCTCCAGTAAATTCCTGTTCAAAATCATCTCTTGTTTTCTCAAATGGAGTTTTTAATCGGTTTGTCATCCTTATCATCCTTTCTTTCTGCTTTTAATGCGTTAGCACTTTGTTTGTATCCGCTTACATTATATCGTGTTTTAGATTTTATTTCACTTATCAATACTATTTTTACAAAAAAAGAAGCCGAAACTAGATTAGTTTCAACTTCTCTTTGCATTAATTCATCGATACGTGAACGTGATCATAGTGGTTTTCTGTAACACTACCACGGTCTGGCATTGGATTCCAAGTGTAGGCTGGTCCGTATTTGCTATCGAATGGTGCGTAGAAACGTTGTTTCCAGATGATGTAGCTGATGCCACGGCTAGCCATATTTTGGATAGCATAATCTGCAATCTGGTCCCCAAGAGCAGAGCTTACTGGAACCATAAAGTCAATGGCAAGACCTTTTCCGTGATCGCCACTATCTCCTGGACGGTAACCACTAAATGACGTGATTCCGAACAAATTAGCTACTTCCTCTTTAAAGGCAGCCGTTTGTGGCTGAAGACCTGCATTTTCTGATTTTGAAGCTGCAATACTTGCATAATCAGGTGCTGCTGGTGCTGCATAAGTCGCTGATGAACCTTGGCTTGCTTCAGCTTGGTAAGTTGATGGTGTTGGTTGAGTCTCTGCTACAGTTTCTGTAACAGGGGCTTCTGTTGTAGTGGTTTCTTCCACTACAGGTGTTTCTGATACTGCTTCTTCTGCTGGTGCTGAAACTTCTGCCGTAGTTTCTGTAACTGGTTCCGCTACTGGTACTGAGGCTTCTGTTGTAGTTTCTGCTACTGCTTCTTCAGTCACTTGTGGTGTTACTGCCTCAACTTGAGCCTCTGTTTCTTCAACTGGTTGAGTTAAATCTTCAACCTGTACAGTTTGGTCATCTACAGTGACTTGGTTGGTTGTCAAATCTGCTCTTGCAGTTGTGCCTTCACCTGCCTGAGCTGTGTCAGGGGTTTGGATTTCAACTTCCGTCACTTCTTCCTCATCATTAACAGTTGTAGTAAGCACTGTCTCAGGGAAAATCAGATCAATATTGCTGATCTTGTTCAAGTTAGCAAGAACGGTCACATCCACTCCCAAAGCTTCGGCAATGGTACTTAGAGTATCTCCATACTGAATCGTATAGCTTGTTTTATTCTCATTCTTAGTAACATCGTTTTGAATTTGCTCAACACTGCGCGCTGTCCATACTAGTTCTTCTGCTTGAGTTGCCAATACAGGGGCAAAGGACAAGGCTACTGTTGATGCTAAAATAATTCTTTTCTTCATACTATCAAACTCCTTTTCAAATGTAGTACCTGTCTATCATAACACAAAGAAAATAGAAAAAAAGCCCTTTTGGGGCTATTTAACAGAACTGTACATTCGTTGTAACAAATCACATTACTTGAAATAGTTTGTTAGTTTCTTGTCATCAGGCTGACACATTCTTCTTAAAGAAAGTTCTAGAAAGAAAGTGAGCTAATATCTTCTAAACGCTCTATCTGTTGATTACAAGTTGCAGGTGAGGCAAGAAAATTGATACTCTGAATCCCACTATTTTGGGCAAATTCGATATCCAAAGTCCGATCGCCGATATAATAAGTCTGCTGAGGATTTAATCCATACTTATCTAAAAGATAAATCGCAGCTTCTGGACTAGGCTTTCGAGCAAAGCCACTTTGATTGGTTAAAATTTCTGTGAAATAGTGGGCCAAACCCAAATTCTCCAAAATTGTAAAAGCATTGTCCCCTTTATGGGTATAAACAAACTGCTCAATTCCTTGCTGAGCTGCCCAAGCTAAGATTTCACGCGCCCCTGGCATCAGAACCACTTGAGCATTCTTCTCAGCCAAGCTCTGAGCACGAACCTGATTGAGCATATCTGCATCCAAGCCTCTTTCTTCTCCCACCTTTTCCAACAGATCTTGAACGGAAGTTTGTAGAATAAAGGCACGAACCTTAGCCTTATCATAAGGAATGTCAAACTGGGCAAAAGTCTCTTCGATTCCTGCTAAAATAGCCTCATAAGAATCCAACAAGGTCCCATCTAAATCCCAGATAAATCCAATTTTTTTCATATGTCATCCTTTCAAAGAGATATATTGCTTATAACGATAGCGTAGGAAAATCCAACGGAAACCATTATCCAAAAGCGTTCCTGCCCAGATACCAGGCAAGCCCCAACCAAGAACAATTCCCATCAGATACCCTGTTCCGATACGGATACACCACATTCCGATACTTGTCGCATAAAAGGGAAGTCGGGCATTTCCCAAACCTTGCCAGACAGCTGTATAAATGACTGTCCCCGTCGTCATAGGAGTCCCTAGTAGAGAGAACAGCGTCACCATAACACTTGCTTCAATAGCCACAGGATCACTAGTGTAGAGGTGACTTAGGGGCGTTCCCAGAGCATAGATACTGAGTGTTAAGGGCAACATAAGAAAGAGGGAAAGACAAAAAGTTTGCTTACTTAAGTTGTATACCCTTGCCCAATCATCTTCTCCAACTGCTCGAGCCACCTGCATGACTGTTGCTGTAGCGACACCAAAGGCTGGCATATAGTTAAACTGGGTCAAGACTTCACCGATTGCATTTCCTGCGACTGCCTCAGTTCCGAAAGAAACAACTAAGGCAATAATGACCACATCTCCAGCTCGCATCATGAGACGTTCTCCCGCTGCAGGTAAAGCCAAAGTCAGCAAGTCTTTGTCCAGTCCAAAATTTGGTCTCGTATATGGAAGTTTTAATTGTGACCACAAAATCACAACCCCGACCAAACGAGACAAAATAGTCCCCCAAGCTACACCAGCTATCCCCATATCAAGAACAAAAATAGCTAGACTTGAAAAGAGAATATTCAGGGCATTGGATAAAAGACTTACATAGAGAGGAAGGCGCGGATTATGGGTGGCGCGAATCAAGGCTCCTAAACTAGTCATCAAGCCCAAGAGGACGATTGTCCCACCAACCAAAGCTAGGTATAGTCCACCACTCTCAGCCACAGCCGCTTCTGTCCCCAAAAGACCAATCATCTCTTGACCGGCAAAGATGGACAAGCCCCCTAAAACTAAACTCAGTAGCAGAGTAATCTTGAGCGCTTCTGTCACATGATAGGCTAGTTTAGATTGATCTTTCTGTCCCAAACTTTTGGAAATGACGCTGGAAATAGCCGCTCCCAAAGCAATAAAAATAGCCTGATAAATGGTGATAATATTACCCGCTACAGACACACCCGAAATGGCGATTAAACCCAGATGTGCCACCAGATAGCTGTCCACCATTCCCATGAGCATCTGCAAGAAATTTTCACCCATGGCTGGCAGAGCTATGTTGAGAATGTCTTTATATTTCTTAAACAATCCTTCCTCCTGATGAAAAGAAACTCAGTTAGTTTCCCAACCGAGTTTACTTCCTCTCTTTTAAAGTCCTAGATAAGATTCTACTGCAGTCTGCATCTCTGATGTTGCAACAGTTGTCTTGTGACGAACTGGAGCTGTTTCAAGGCCATCCACTGCTGGTGGCACTGTTACTCCTGAGATTTCATGTAATTGAGCCAAGGCTTCAAAGTCGCTAAGACCTGATTTTCCTGTCACAGCTTCCACCGCAACCACTGGGAATTTGTAAGGACTAGCTGTTGAAGCAATCACCGTCTTAGTTACATCGCCTGTTGCTGCTTGGTATTTTTTAAATACGGCTGAAGCAACTGCTGTATGAGGATCCTCGATGTAAGAGTCTGACTCATAAACACGCTTGATTTCTGCAGCTGTTTCTGCTTCTGTCGCATATTCTGCTGCAAAGAGGTCAAGAATCTCTGCATCAAAATCTGTCAATTCATACTGACCTTGAGTGTTCAAAGCATCCATGAGTTCAGCTGTCTTAACCGCATCATTACCCAAAAGGTGGAAAATCAAACGCTCCAAGTTTGAAGATACCAAGATATCCATAGATGGGCTAGTGGTTACCTTAAACTCACGCTTCTTGTCATAGACACGAGTCTTGAAGAAGTCTGTCAAGACATTATTGTCATTTGAAGCACAGATCAGTTTTCCAACTGGTAGACCGATTTGCTTAGCGTAAAAGGCAGCCAAGATATTACCAAAATTTCCTGTCGGTACGGTGAAGTTAACCTTGTCACCAGCCTTAATCTCGCCAGTCTTAACAAGCTGAGCGTAAGCATAAACATAATAGACAATCTGTGGTACCAAACGGCCAATATTCATAGAGTTGGCTGATGAGAACTGGAGCTTGTTAGCTGCCAATTTTTCACGAAGAGCCACATCGTTAAACATATGTTTAACATTTGTTTGCGCATCGTCAAAGTTCCCATCAATAGCGATAACATGAGTATTGTCGCCAGTTTGAGTGGTCATTTGCAATTCTTGCACCTTGCTGACACCATCTTTTGGATAAAAGACGATAATTTCAGTTCCAGGAACATCCGCAAATCCTGCCATAGCAGCTTTCCCAGTGTCCCCAGATGTCGCTGTCAAGATGACAATCTTGTTTTCCAAGCCATGTTTCTTGGCAGCTGTTGTCATAAAGTATGGCAAGATAGACAAGGCCATATCCTTAAAGGCAATGGTTGAACCGTGGAAAAGTTCCAAGTTGTATTGGCCATTAAGTTTGACAAGAGGGGCAATGGCTGGTGTATCAAACTTGCTGTCATAGGCATTGGTGATACAGTAGTCCAACTCTTCTGCTGTAAAGTCATCCAAGAAAGCTGACAAGACCAGCTTAGCCACTTCTTGGTAAGAAGCATCTTTTAATGTATCAAAATCCAAATCTACCTTTGGATAGCTAACTGGAGTAAATAAGCCTCCATCTGTTGCCAAACCTTGCAAAATAGCTTGGCTAGCTGTTACGGTATTTTTCGCATCACGCGTTGATTGATAAACTAATGTCATAAATCTCTATCCTTTATCTATAGTCTCATCCATTATAACATGATTTTTCAGAAAATTCTTCCTTTATAAGAAAATTATAGAGTCATTTTTTCTTTCAAAGGCTCTAAATAGGTTGTTTCTTGCTGACCTCTCATTTCAAGACCTTGCTCTGCTATAGCTAGCAAATCTTTTGAGAATTGAACAATTCCAGCTGTCTCCTCATCTGAAAGGTGTTTCTGAGAAAACTGGCGTCTCAATGATTTGTAGTCACGACCAAATCTCTCAAAGAAAGGTGCTGTTTCTAGGTATGTTTTAAGCTTGTCTAGATTCACCAACAAACCTAGATGAAAGGCTGCTGAAGAAAAAGTTCGGTCTAACGGCTGTGTACAAACACTACGGAATTCAACCGTCCCTCTAGTCGTCAAGTCTTGATATTGGTAACTACGGTGCGTTTGAAAATCCTTCTCTTGAGGAACAAGCAGAGTTTCTTTTCCATTTAGAGTATAGGCCAAAACTTCCTCAGTAGCTAGGTAATCTCTAGCCCGAATCGGAGAAAAATAGTAAGTTTCCCCATCTCGTTCTGCTGTAAAAATCGCAGAGTGGTCTAGATAATCAAAGAAATCATCCTCATCTTTGAAGAGTCTGGCATTGACACCAACATTCTCTGGATAAATCCCATGCATGGAAGCTTCCCAAAAAATATCCCGTGAAATCTTAGTATCCCATTCTGCTCCCGAAAACTCAGAATTGGCAAATAAGTAAGCTTTTGCTGCTTCAATCTGAGTAAAAGCATTGATAACTCGTAGGTAGTTAGCAGTCGATACATCCAACTGAACTTGACTCCCACAGATAAAAGCACCGTATTGTGGAAAGTCATGCAAATCAGCTCTATCTTGGCGACTTCCCATATGCAAGTAATCCATCAGCATCTGGTAGCGTGGATAAGCCACCGGTCGATTGTCATTCTGATCCCAGTTTGGATGAATCCCCCAGCCCTGGATAGCATGGTCCTTCTCGCCTAGTTTTTCCTGAATGACCTTCATATAAGCTTGAAGTCGACCTTGGACCTCTTGGATTTTCTGGGCTCTGCCAAAGGCAAACTCCAAGGTCGTGTAGGAAACCTCAAACAGAATCCGATCCTGACTTTTTGGTTCTACAAGTTGAATCGGATTACCATCCTGGTCCTCTTTTTCAACTTCCAGATGGAGAGCATCCACCAAAAAGCGCATCAAATCCTTGCTGACTTCAATATCTGTCGCTTGCCCATTTACATGAACGATAGGAAATTCCAACTCAATACCGATGTAGAGGTCAGGATTTTCTTTGATATTTTTTAAATAACGGTTTTTCAATAACTGAACAGAAGGGGACATAGATACCTCTCACTCTAAATTCTCTTACTAGAAAGATCAATTGCTTTCTATATTATACCAAAATCCCATCGAGAAGAAACTCAGAAAATTTGCTGAAAACCTTAAAGAGGCGATCTAAAGTCAACTTTTCTAGCATTTATAGGTATTTACTTGCCAATGCATCAATCTTACTTGTTCAATTTTCACAGTCTCATCAACCAGTTAAGCGATTACATGGTTTTTTACCTAAAAACCATTGTACTATAGTAAATATCGTGATATACTTCACATATAAGTAAATAAGAGGGCAGTTCAAACTCGACTTCACTTGAAAACCTCTCAAGCCAAGCCCCTTTTCCACTGCACCTCAACGACTAATCAAGGAGGATAGCTATGAAAGCTGTTGTTGTAAATCCAGAAGGCACTGGTGTTGCTATTGAAGAAAAAGTTCTCCGTCCACTCGAAACTGGGGAAGCTCTTGTAGAAGTTGAGTACTGTGGTGTCTGCCACACTGACCTCCACGTTGCACATGGTGACTTTGGTAAAGTTCCAGGACGCGTTCTCGGTCACGAAGGTATCGGTATCGTCAAAGAAGTTGCTCCTGATGTTAAAAGCCTAAAAGTTGGTGACCGTGTCAGCGTTGCTTGGTTCTTTGAAGGCTGTGGTATGTGTGAATACTGTACAACTGGGCGCGAAACTCTTTGCCGCACAGTGAAAAATGCTGGCTACTCAGTTGATGGTGGTATGGCAGAACAATGTATCGTAACTGCAGATTATGCCGTTAAGGTTCCAGAAGGTCTCGATCCAGCCCAAGCTTCTTCAATCACTTGTGCCGGTGTTACTACCTACAAGGCTATCAAAGAAGCAAAAGTTGAGCCAGGTCAATGGGTTGTCCTCTATGGTGCTGGAGGACTTGGTAACTTAGCTGTTCAATACGCTAAAAAAGTATTCAACGCTCACGTTATCGCAGTAGATATTAACAACGATAAACTTGCTCTAGCTAAAGAAGTTGGTGCAGATATCGTGATTAACGGTCTTGAAGTCGAAGATGTCCCAGGCCTTATCAAAGAAAAGACAAACGGTGGTGCTCACTCAGCTGTCGTAACAGCTGTATCAAAAGTTGCCTTTAACCAAGCAGTTGACTCTGTTCGTGCAGGCGGTCGTGTAATAGCTGTCGGTCTCCCATCTGAAATGATGGACCTTAGCATCGTCAAAACAGTTCTTGACGGTATCCAAGTCATCGGTTCTCTCGTTGGAACACGTAAAGATTTGGAAGAAGCCTTCCAATTTGGTGCTGAAGGTCTGGTTGTACCAATCGTTCAAAAACGCCCTGTCGAAGATGCCATTGCTGTCTTTGATGAAATGGCTGCCGGAACCATCCAAGGTCGTATGGTTCTAGACTTTACTCATTAAGATAAATAATAAATGCCCAAACGAGGTAGGGACAGAAGATCCTACCTCGTTTTTTTTAGCAATAATACTCTTCGAAAATCTCTTCAAACCACGTCAGCTTCGCCTTGCCGTACTCAAGTACAGCCTGCGGCTAGCTTCCTAGTTTGCTCTTTGATTTTCAGAGTATAACATTTTGATACGACAACTAATTGGACTTAGGGCATTTTTTAGACGCTCAAGAGCACTAGTGAAGAAAACGTCATTTTTCTAGACAAATTCTACAAGCAAACAGCGGATTGTTGAAACATCAGGGACCGGGACTAGAAAGTCGTGAGTTAATTCATTGACCTCTGCTCACCCATTTTTTATATTAAATTTTTTTACCATTCTATAGACTATTCCACAAAAAGTTGATATATCAATATTTGCAAAAATAAAGCTTTGAGATTTTTTTCACTCTTTAGTATAATTAGTTGCTTTTTTTCTGAAAACGATTTATACTTAAGGAGTCTTAAAGTTTTCTTAAACTAAGAGTCAAACATTTTATAAGGAGGAATGACAATAATGAGTATCGGAATCATTATTGCGAGCCACGGTGAATTTGCCGCTGGTATTCATCAGTCAGGATCTATGATCTTTGGTGAACAAGAAAAGGTTCAAGTTGTAACCTTTATGCCAAACGAAGGTCCAGATGATTTATACGCCAAGTTCAACAATGCTGTGGCTGCATTTGACGCAGAAGATGAGGTTCTAGTCTTGGCTGACCTTTGGAGTGGGTCTCCATTTAACCAAGCTAGCCGCGTAATGGGAGAAAACCCTGAGCGTAAATTTGCCATCATCACAGGACTTAACTTACCGATGTTGATCCAAGCTTACACAGAGCGCCTTATGGACGCTGCTGCTGGAGTGGATAAAGTCGCTGCAAACATCATTAAAGAGGCCAAAGATGGCATCAAGGCTCTTCCAGAAGAGCTAAATCCAGCTGAGGAAGTTGCAACTGCTGCAGCTGCTCCTGTAGCCCAAGCTGCTATCCCAGAAGGAACAGTTATCGGAGACGGTAAATTGAAAATCAATCTTGCTCGTCTTGACACACGTCTTCTTCACGGGCAAGTCGCAACTGCTTGGACTCCAGATTCTAAAGCAGACCGTATCATCGTTGCTTCAGATAACGTAGCAAATGACGACCTTCGTAAAGAATTGATCAAACAAGCGGCTCCTAACGGAGTGAAGGCTAACGTTGTGCCAATCCAAAAATTGATTGAGGTTGCAAAAGATCCTCGTTTTGGTAACACACACGCCCTTATCTTATTTGAAACACCTCAAGATGCCCTTCGTGCTATCGAAGGCGGTGTGCCAATTAAGACTCTTAACGTTGGATCAATGGCTCACTCAACTGGTAAAACAATGATCAACAACGTATTGTCAATGGACAAAGATGACGTTGCTACATTTGAAAAAATGCGTGATCTTGGTGTTGAATTTGACGTACGTAAAGTGCCAAACGACACTAAAAAAGATTTGTTTGACTTGATTAGCAAAGCTAACGTTCAATAATTAAAACTAAATAGAAAAGGAATAAAACCATGTCAGATATTTCATTCATTTCTGCTATCTTGGTTGTAGTTGTTGCCTTCTTCGCAGGTCTTGAAGGTATCCTCGACCAATTCCAATTCCATCAACCAATCGTAGCATGTACCCTTATCGGTCTTGTAACTGGTAACCTCGAAGCAGGGGTTATGCTTGGTGGATCACTTCAAATGATCGCCCTTGGTTGGGCTAACATCGGAGCTGCCGTAGCTCCTGACGCTGCCCTTGCCTCTGTTGCCGCTGCAATCATCATGATTAAAGGTGGTAACTTTACTACTGAAGGTATCGCAGTCGCAACTGCTACTGCAATACCTCTTGCCGTAGCTGGACTTTTCTTGACTATGATTGTTCGTACAATCTCAGTTGGTTTGGTTCACACTGCTGACGCTGCTGCTAAAGAAGGAAACATTACAGCTGTTGAACGCGCTCACTACTTTGCCCTCGCTCTTCAAGGTCTACGTATTGCTATCCCAGCTGCACTCTTGCTTGCAATGCCAACTGAAGCCGTTCAAAGCGTATTGAACCTTATGCCAGAATGGCTTAAAGGTGGTATGGCTGTCGGTGGTGCTATGGTCGTTGCCGTTGGTTACGCATTGGTTATCAACATGATGGCTACTCGTGAAGTATGGCCATTCTTCGCTATCGGTTTTGCTCTTGCAGCAATCTCTCAATTGACTTTGATTGCCCTTGGTGTCATCGGTGTTGCCCTTGCCTTCATCTACCTCAACCTTTCTAAACAAGGTGGAAACGGCGGAGGAGGAGCTGCAACTTCTAACGATCCAATCGGTGATATCCTAGAAGACTACTAGAAAGGGGAACAATCATGGCTGAAAAAATTCAATTATCAAAATCAGATCGCCAAAAAGTTTGGTGGCGTTCACAATTCCTTCAAGGTTCTTGGAACTACGAACGTATGCAAAACTTGGGTTGGGCTTACTCTTTGATCCCAGCTATCAAGAAACTTTACACTAAAAAAGAAGACCAAGCTGCTGCTCTTGAGCGTCACCTCGAGTTCTTCAACACTCACCCATACGTAGCTGCCCCAATCATGGGGGTTACTCTTGCACTTGAAGAAGAACGCGCAAACGGTACTGAAATCGATGACGCTGCTATCCAAGGTGTTAAGATCGGTATGATGGGACCTCTTGCTGGTATCGGTGACCCAGTCTTCTGGTTTACAGTTCGTCCTATCCTTGGTGCCCTTGGTGCATCACTTGCTGCAACTGGTAACATCGTTGGTCCACTTCTCTTCTTCTTTGGATGGAATGCAATCCGTATGTCTTTCCTATGGTATACACAAGAGTTTGGTTACAAGGCTGGATCTGAAATCACTAAAGATATGTCAGGTGGTATCTTGAAAGACATCACTAAAGGAGCTTCTATCCTTGGTATGTTCATCCTTGCCGTTCTTGTACAACGTTGGGTATCAATCAACTTCACTATCAACCTTCCAGGTAAACAATTGTCAGAAGGTGCCTACATCGTCTTCCCAGAAGGTCCTGTTACAGGTGGAGAATTGAAGGGAATCCTCGGCCAAGCACTTAGCGGATTGAGCTTGGATAGCGTTCAACCACAAACCCTTCAAGGACAGTTGAACTCATTGATCCCAGGATTGATGGGACTTCTCCTTACTTTCCTTTGCATGTGGTTGCTTAAGAAAAAAGTATCTCCAATCACAATCATTCTTGCCCTCTTTGTAGTTGGTATCGCAGCTCGTTTCTTCGGTATCATGTAATCTCGGTGAGAATTTACAAACAAAAAAAGAATCAGGTTTATCACCTGATTCTTTTGGCTCTTTGTCAAATAGTGTTGATGAAGAACCTAATGAAAAAAGAATCCAACAAAAATTGGACTACCTGTCTCCGGTTGGATACCGAAGACGGTAGCCCTAGGGTGTTTTTATTAAATTCTCACTTTTTGGGGTCAGTCCCTAAGCCTGATAGTAATTTTTTGTTCGTACTATTCCCCTTTAGTCATTTACTACTTTAAGTTGCATTGCTTTAGCTACTTCTTCTGCCTTTGATCCCTTAGGTGTATGGATTTCTACATCTGGGTTACAGTTATCCACAAAATAGAAGTATTCTGTAATTTCTGTTACACTTGCTGGAATTGTAATAGATTTAATTGATGATGTCCCCCAGAATACTAATGTTCCAATACTCTTTGTTCCTTCTGGGAATACAACTGATTCTAATGAACTGTCAGAGTTGAAAACATCATCTTCTACTGTTTCTATTGACTTACCAAAGTGGACATACTTTAACTTATTGTCAATCGTAAACGCACCTTTTCCAATATATCGTACTGTATCTGGTAAAACGATTGCCTCACAATGTTTCAAGTTCGCAAGACCACGTTCTCCAATTGCGATAACAGGTTTACCTTTAATTTCCTTTGGTACACGAACAACCTTATCGTCAGAAGTACAACTATAGATGACATAACCTTCTTCCCACAAATATACGCATGTTAATATATTAATATCTTTAAGGATTTATAACTATAGTTCCTTAATTTTCCCAGTAAAAAAACGAAAGGCACCACAAGTTATTTATGTGTTTTCTTTAAACGATTCATGTACTTCTGTCGCAACTTCTCACCCGCCTTTAATTGCGGTTGCGATAGATTGAGGACCTAAATATGCATCCCCTGTTATTAGTTCATTTCTATTGTATTCTGATGTTGACCGAAAGTCAAATTTTTACCTTTCATCTAGAACACTAAAGTCTACTTTTGTTCAATTGCTGCAACGACAAGGTCACATGGAATAATATGTTCACTACCTGCCACTTCATGCGTTGATCTTCTTCCACTTTCATCTGATTCACCAAGTTCCATTGTAATAACCTTTACACCAGTTACTTTCCCACTCTCATCACGCAATACTTCTTTAATATTCTCTAAGAAATGGAATGTAACACCTTCATTGTGTGCATCTTTGATTTGTAGTGTAGCTTCTAGTATATTGTTCATATGGTCATCATTCTTTTGTTTTAGGTTTCAGCGCTTTTAATATAATGGATGTTGGCCTTTTTGTATACACTAA
Source organism: Streptococcus sp. HMSC061D10 (assembly GCF_001808865.1). NCBI lineage: Bacteria > Bacillati > Bacillota > Bacilli > Lactobacillales > Streptococcaceae > Streptococcus > Streptococcus sp. HMSC061D10. The sequence goes on from NZ_KV794993.1 coordinate 22,697, forward strand.
AATAGGGTTGGTGGAAAATTTCCATCAACCCTAAAAATTATAGAACCACACAAAACCCTGACCAGAGATGGCCAGGGTTTTGTATTTCAAAAATTATTCTGTAAATTCTATAGTTACTTTTACTTCAGAATCCATTGAAGAAAATATTGTTTTATAATAATTGATTGCAGATTCTTTAATTTCACTCTTAAATTTATCTAAATACTCTGCTTGTTTATCACTAGAAAGTTGGTTAGCGACCAATTTCCCAGTATCAATATCTTCTGTAGTTCCACTTAATAACTCTCCATGACTATCATATAAATCATAAGGATTATCTTTTGAAAGTTCAACACCAATTACTTCCAATTTTGGAACAATAACCTTATATTCTTTTTCGCTTATTTGTTCAACCTTTACACTACTTTTAATTCCAAATTTAGCTTTATAATTTAAAATTACTAATGCTGCTTTTTTAGAGAACGGCACATCTAACCCAAAAACTTGAGTTGTTTTTGTTTCAGAAATAATTTCATTAATTCCCGCATTCAAAAATACAACTTCATTCACTTTTTCAATACTTTCGATATTAATTGACGATTTGACTTCTGATTTATGTTCCTTAGGTAAGAAAAATAGCACTCCAATAGCTATAATAGCTATTAATACCAGATTCAATAGAACACTAAACATATTAACTTTCTTCTTTAATATAGACAAGATAAAAAAACCTCACTTTAAATAATCTATCTAAATTTTACACATTCTAAAGAAAATAGTCAATATTTTTTCGTACTATCTTCTAAAATTAATTGTGCCTATTAAAAATGAAATTAGTTTGTTGCATTTGATTATATTTTTTGAACACCAAATCCATTTAAAATTGAGTGCTATTTTGAGCACTAAAAAAGGGCTCTTTGTCAAATAGTGTTGATGAAGAAATTTAGGAAGGGATTAAGCAACTAATTGTTGCTTAATTCCTTTTTGTTTTGGGCCAAACATTTTTGTTATTAAAATAATCCTATTTCTAAAATGGTAATAGTTTCTAAAGCCGTAGGCATTTCTTTTAAGCACTTTTATTTTATTGTTTATTCCTTCAATAGGGCCATTTGTTCTAGTTGGATACTCACAAGTATTTTGAATATATGGCAAGTAAGTCATAAGAGTCTTTAATACTCTTTTTAAACCAGGAGATAGGTCTAATTGCGTAGCTGCTTCAATCGTTTCCTTGAATTCTATATAATCTCTATCCTGTATACATTCACGAAGTGAATGTACAACCTCATAATCATTTTTAAGAGATGGATTTTTTTCTAAGATATAATCTACGATTCCTTTACTTGTTATGAAGCTTTCAAAAAGCTTATAACGATTATATTTATAGTTCTGAAGTTCATTAGAGTTCTTTAAAATTAACTTCCAATAATGTTTTAACTTTCGATATAATTTAGAGTCTTTATAGCGATGCTTATTCATGACACGTACCCGAGTTCGATTTAATTCTCTATTTAAGGCTTGTACGATATGAAAAGGATCAATGATAATTTTAGCGTTAGGAAACATTTCTTTTATTAATTGAATGTACGGTAAGTACATGTCGATGGAGATAGTTTTTACCTTTAATCTAGTCTTAGGCTCAAAACGATGAAAATACTTTTTCAAGCTGTAAGATTTTCTATCTCGTACAACATCGACCAGCTTGTGTGTAGTGCTATCACAAATAATGAAGCTCATATTACTATCGGAAGATTTGACGGATTTAAATTCATCAAAACACAAATGCTCAGGTAAATCGTGTAATGGTTTAATCTTTAGTAAACGTGTTGTATCATCTATGATACGTCTTACCGTATGAACTGAAACATTTGTTTCTTTTGCGATATAGGTTTCAGATACTGTTTCACTTATTTTTGATTTAATTTCGTTTTTTAAGCGTTTAGAGATATGACAGTGTTTTTCTACGATTCGACTAGTGTCTGCGGTAAATGAAGAGCCGCATTCTCTACAGAGAAATCTCTGCTTGCGTAGATTTAAGTAGGCCGCTAGGCCTGAAACAGAACAGAGAGTGATACGAGATGTTTTCGTGCCGTTTTTAACGATATTATTATTTCGGCTAACACACCCACAAACGGTACAAAATTCTGGTTTATGCGTATAAGTAGCTGCATAAAATAAAGATTTTCTCTTTTTAAATATCTTCTCTTGAACTTTATTATCCCAAATAATGTTTTTATCTTTGATTTGTAGTGTAGCTTCTAGTATATTGTTCATATGGTCATCATTCTTTTGTTTTAGGTTTCAGCGCTTTTAATATAATGGATGTTGGCCTTTTTGTATACACTAAAATAGGGTTGGTGGAAAATTTCCATCAACCCTAAAAATTATAGAACCGTTCTTTTTATATCTCATTTATTCAGCCAAGGCACCCATTGGATCCCATGGTGCAAGGACGATTGGTTCTGCTTCATAGGCAGCTTGTTCTTCTGCTGTTAGTAATTCTTTACGAACAACGATTTGGTAAGTGTATTCGTCCATCCAGGCATCTGAGGCAACAAAGTAACCATCTGTCCCAACCTTGTCTCCCCAAGAGTTTTCAACTTTCCACTTGATTGATTTACCATTTTCATCCAAATCAACACCTGTCAAGACCATGGCGTGAGTCATCAAGCTTTCGCTGTAGTCCAAACGTCCTGCCTTGTCTTGAGTGAGTTGAATGTCCATGCTTGATTCAAAGTCATAGACATCTGTCGCAAGGATTCCGGCTTTACGGTTGCTGAGCTGGCCAACATCTGAACCAAACCAAACAGTTTCTCCTGTCTGCATTTGGGCAATCGCCAATTCTTTCAAACGTTCCATCGGTACGTTGATGTAGCGAACTGCACGGCTTCCAACGACATTTCCCAACATCTCAACTGTGTAAGATTTACCGTAAGGTTTGTCAGCAGTTGGAGCATTGATCACAGAAACGTAGTCTTCTAGTGGAAGGTCAACGTATTTCTTGTAAAACTCTTGTGGTGTGATGCCTTTTTCGCTTTGGTAGTTGTTGTCCTTATCACGATAAGCAAAGTCAAATTTACGTGGTGGAAGTCCTAGTGACATGGCAAGGAAGTTAAAGATCTCTTGCAAGAGGTCTTCTTTCTTAGCTTGAACAGTCGCTTGGTCTGCGCCAGAAGCCAAGAGGTCACGCAAGATTTGAGCATCTTGACGAAGCAATTTGTTAAGGATGGCATTAAGCTCACGACTGCTACTAGATGAAACAGACTCTGGATAAACAGACTTAGGAACGACACCGTATTTTTCAAAGAGAGCTACAACCATATCCCATTGTCCACCATCTTGTTGTGGAGTTTGGAGTAGGAAGCTAACCTTGCGGCTTGTCAATTCTTGGTCTGCAGTCGCAATGACTTGCTCCAAGAACCAGTTAGATTTTTCATACTTGTCCCAGAAGAAGGTGTGGGCTTGTGACAATTCAAAGTTTTCAAGCTTGTATTGAGAGATGAGTTTGTGACGGAAAGTGTTGAGGGCCGCAAACATCCAGCAACGACCAGAAGCCTTCTGGTTAGTAACCTTGTCCTTTGTCAAATCAAGTGAGAAAACAGGTGTGTTATCTACATGGCTTTGACGATGCTCAAGGGCTGCAAAAATTCCATTGTGGCTAGCAGCATTTTCGATAGCTTGGTATTTGACATTTGCTTCATAATTAGCAAATAATTTATCTGTAAATGATTCTTGAATCGCGTTCATAAAATCCTCCTTTTATTCTACAGTCTATTATAACTCTTTTCACAAAGGAAGCAACCAAAAACTGAAAAAGGTAAGGGTATTTCCCTCACCTTTTTCAAAGATTACACAGTTTACCCAACACTTTCGCGCAAGCTTTCTAATTCCTCTGTGGTCAAGCGACGCCATTCCCCACGCTTCAGATTTTCATCCAAGGTCAAAGTTCCCATGGTCAGACGTTGCAAGTCCACCACTTCCTTGCCACAGTAGGCTACCATCCGTTTAACCTGGTGGAATTTCCCCTCGGCAATGGTCACTCGAACCAAACTTTGGTTTTTTTCTCTATCAAGAACCACAAACTCCAACTTGGCAGGCTGACAGGTAAAGTCTTTGAGCGGAATCCCCTGAGCAAATTTCTCTACATCCTCTTGGGTCATGATTCCATCGACTTGCGCCAGATAGGTTTTATCCACATGGCGTTTTGGTGAAAGAAGAGCATGAGCCAACTGGCCATCATTGGTCAGGAGCAAGAGCCCATGCGTATCAATATCCAAACGCCCTACTGGGAAAACTTCCTTTGATCGAGCTAAATCATCTAACAAATCCAACACAGTCTTATGTTTAGGATCTTCAGTTGCTGAAATAACACCCTGGGGCTTGTTCATCATATAGTAAACAAACTCCTCGTAGTCTAGCTTTTGCCCGTCAAAACAAATCTCGTCTGTCTCTTCATTGATTTGTAGCTTGGCAGATTTTTCCTTTTTACCATTGACCATCACGCGCCCAGCCTTTAGAAAGTTTTTGACCTCCGTCCGGCTTCCTACTGCACATGCAACTAAATATTTATCTAATCTCATAGCACTATTATACCATGAACAAGCTTAATCTTATACTCTTCGAAAATCAAATTCAAACCACGTCAGCTTCACCTTGCCGTACTCAAGTACAGCCTGCGGCTAGCTTCCTAGTTTGCTCTTTGATTTTCAGAGTATTAATACAAAAATAAGCCGCCTGATTGGGCGACTTGATTTTTTATAGGGAGATTATTATGAAAAATTTTTAGGAGTTAAAGTTAAGTTCTTCTTAACTTATGCTTATAGTATAAGCTAGATTCCTAAAAGTTTTCTTAAAATTTTCTCCTCAAACTTAAATTTCTTTAAATCTTCACTGTCAAAATCAAACGTTCTAGCAATACAGATAAAGATTAGTTAAAAGTTAAAACCATAAAGAGGAGCAACAACACAAATAGTGATAAGCTAACAAGCAAGGTTAAGACTTTAACAAGCGTATTGCTTTGCCAATAGCTGGGCTTTCCGATATTACTAGTAGCATCCGTAGAAAAGATTTGAGTTTGTCTTGGTTGAATGGTCACAAGAATGATTAAGGAAAGAGCTAATATAATGGTTAAAATTATCAATAATTCTGTCATTTGACTACCTCAAAAGTCCTATCAAGGTAAATAATAAACCGATCAAAATAATGAATCCTATCAAGAAAGAAAATGTCTTACTAATTTTTTCACCACGTGTAGACTTTTCTTTTTTGATGGGTTGTTGTTTCATCTCTTCCATGCGACCTTCAACATCTTGATAAAATAGATCTTTTTTAGTCATGGCTTTCTCCTAAAATGGTTTCCATCCGCTCCTGATACATAATTGGATCTACATAATTGGCGTGGTACCCTTGATCTCCAAGAGCTCGTCCCATCTCTTTGACATGAGAAAGAGCTAACTCAATGGTGTGAATCATGTCGTCAACTGCTTCCTTAGCGAAAATATGATTCGGAGCTGTATAGCGACGGTTATGGGCAGTTTCTTCAAAAGCTAGGACCAGTTGATTGTGTTCAAAAGCCTGACGAACAGCCTGAAGCAGTTCATTCCCATAGTTGATATCCAGGTAGATATCTGATAACTGATAAAGCTCCTGAATCTTTTGGGGACTGGCATTCTGATAGAGCACAACATTGGGATAGCGGAGCATGTCCAGTAACTTGGATGACATCTCTGTCACTGCTGCGATTCGGAAAGTAACCCTTGGTAAACTCTCCACCAGTTTTTCGATTTGCTCTAGTTGGTCCGAATTGGTCACAATCAAGACATCAGGACGAACAAAATTATCGCGATTAAAGTGGTAATGATAGCCTAAATGACTAAACTTATGATGGAATTTTTCATCTGTCAATTGCAGAGCACGTTCATAGGTTGCATAATCTGGAATGACAATAGTCTTAGCTCGAAGCTGGTCATTCTCCAAGATCAGTTGCATATTTCCTGGTATATCATTATGCAATGGTTCTTGCCAAACTAGGATATCCTGACCTGATTTTTCTGGGAAATGGAAGGAAGTCAAAAACGAGGTAGATAGGGTGTTAAAGAGAATGTGGTCAAGATTCACTTTCAAACCTTGCAAGAAGTCTATGATAAAGGCTACTCGACCAGAAAAATGGCGCAACCCTTGACCTTCCAAGGTCAGCAAAATATCACCTGTGACATGGTTTTCCAAAATAACTTCTTTTTGATCTACATTCCGATAAGAAGTCATAATAGCTTGGCCAGTAGCATCAAAGGTAGTCTTAGCAAAGCAAGCTCCAAAACGATTGTAGTGATCTACTTGGAAGATGCGACCTGCTGGTGTTTTCCATTCGACTTTTTTCACCAAACGAGCCTGTAAGCCATCTGCAAAATGAATCACTGCTCGTTCTTGATTAAGGTCATTGATAGTCCCAAATTGATTATTACCAGCAATCTCCCAAAAATCTGGGACGGGAACTTGGTTAAAGTACAAGGGTTTACCACTGTCATAACCCAAATAATAGGTGAAGGGTGAGACAACTCCATCTGGTAAAAATCCATCTGGTTCAATAACCACAGTCAAATCAGACAGTCCTGCCGCAGTCAGACTATAATGCAAATCTTGGCTTTCTTGATTGTATACATCAAATAACTGAACCATCCACTACCTCCTTGATTGTTTTTTCCCATTTGTTCAAAATCTCTTGAGTCAAGAATTTCTCAGCAATCTGGTAGGATTTTTCTCTCATACTTTCCAAACGATTTTCCAAATACAGTTGGCAGATTTTTTCTGCATAAGCTTTCTTGATTTCATCTTCTACATGGTCAGATGAGCTTGGAATCAAATATCCATTTTCGCCATCTTCAATGAAGGTTTGATTGCCATAAGGAACATCAAAACCAATCAATGGCAAGCCTGATCCAATTGCTTCCATGAGTGTCAACCCAAAGCCTTCACTGGTAGAAGCGGTTAGATAAACTTCATACTGTGAATAGATTTGGGAAAGTTCGGCATGACCCTTGAGTTTAATATACTCTTCTGCCTGACCTGCAGCGATAATCTCATGTAGACGTCCTTCTTCGCCACCACTACCGTAGATATCAAAGGTTAATTCTGGCAACTCCTTATGAGCCTCAATTACAGCCTTGACAAGCCAATCAATATGCTTTTCCTTAGCTAGACGCGAAGCTGTAATAAGAGAAAATGGTTTACGGCTCTCTTGTGGTTTTGTTAATTGGTCAACACTTCCAACTGGAATGGTCACAATCTTAGGAGCATGCGAGGTATAGCGAGCAAACTGTTGCTCTAGAACTTCCTTTTGACGATCCGTTGAAACGATAAAAAGATCGACCTTATCTGCATTGGTAAACTGGTAGTCATAATAGTTGTTCCAAAGGATATAATCATCATTGGTCGCATTTTCACTATAGTGCTCAGCGTGAACAACAACAGCTAGATGCGCCGCTTGCGCTTCTTCAAATACCACCTGACCAATCCCTGTTTCACGATCCAAAATCACTAGATCTGATTTACTTAACCCAAGTGTCTGCATGAAATAACGGATCAAAGCAGGCTTCCCATATAAGATTCGATCCTTAAAACGGTAGACTTCCTCAGTTCCTTGATTCATGAACATCTCATAAGCTGGAGTCCCATCTTCATTGTAGAAGGTTCTTTGGTAGAGTGTCGCTACATTATCTTTAGGAGCAAAATACTCTGTGCAGTAGCGTGTATATGAGAAGTAATCCTTGCGGATCAATTTGCCAGCATACACATACTCCACATGTTGGACAAAATCTTTTTCCTCATCAACCAAATAACAAGTGATAAATTTGTCTTCATCTGAGAAGAAGATTCGTTCAATTCTCCCATTTCTTTCACGACGGCTTTCTACACCTTCAAAATAAGCCAGAACATCATCTACCGTCACACTGGTCGGTGCAATCTTGATGTCTGTGAAGTGAGTGTAAAGCCAGATGACCTGTTCATCATCAAAACCGATATTTGCGGTTAAGTGCTGGATATTATCGCCCAAAATCATGTCTGTAAAGATAAACTTCGACGGCTGATTCAGGCTGCTAAAAATACCTGCACGATAAGCTTGGGCATATTCAACACCACTGCTGGCCCAACCAATTCCTAAATTTATATTGTAAATTGTCATAAATTCTCCTTTTATGGAAAATGGGTTACGATTTCACCCTTAGGTCCCATCTGTACCAAGCCCATCAAGATATTTCGTACCATATCTGAACGAATCTGCTCCTTCATGGTTTCAAATCCCATATAGGCTTCTCGATAATATTCTACGATAGGATTCGTTTGACTAGCTGTTTGCCCGCCAATTGCCATCATCAACTGTTGTAGGTAGTCCACCTGTTCTACCCAGTTATCATCAATGGCTTTAAGCATGGAAACTCTCAAAAATTGGTCATATAAATCATGAGGTTCTAACAAGGTCTTCTTATCATTTAACTCACTGTTAATGATCTGAATCAAGAAATTTCTCAACTCTTGTTCATCTTCAATGACTAGATCAAGAGGTAATTCTCGGATATTAAAACTGATATTCGTGACAATATAGTGAAATAATTCTTCTCTAGTTTTTATGTTTTCAGATAAAATTGTTTCAATATACTCGTCAATCATCTCAGATAATACATCTCGAAGATCCCTATCACCGTTTATTAAACGATTTCTTTCCTTATAGATGAGATCACGTTGGATATTCATACTCTCAGCATATTCTAGTGTTCTCTGTCTGTTGGCGCGACTAGCACTATCACTTGCATTTTGAGCCTTCTCAACCAGTCGGTGATATTTTCTTCCCTCAAGGATTTGTGGTTGAGTAATATCAGCAACACTATACTCCTTGTACATTCTGTGAACCCAGGATGGACCAAACTTCTTGATAACATCATCTTCTAATGATACAAAAAACTTCGACAGACCTGGGTCTCCTTGTCTACCCGAGCGTCCTCTGATTTGCAGATCGATTCGCTGGCTTTCCATTCGTTCTGTACCGATGACTACTAGGCCACCGAGTTCTGCAACACCCGGTCCCAATTTAATATCTGTTCCTCGACCTGCCATGGATGTTGCAACCGTCACGGCTCCCATCTGACCTGATTCTGAGACAATTTGTGCCTCACGCGCAGCATTATTGGCATTCAAGACGTTATGGGCAATTCCTTCCCGTAACAGTAGGGACGAATAGAGATGCGACATCTCAACAGATCCGACAAAGACTAGTAGTGGGTTTCCTTTGATATGGTATTCCTTGATACATTCAAGTGAAGCATAAACCTTTTCTGGTAGTGTTACATAAAGATTGTCTGGATAGTCTTTTCGGATTAAGGGACGATTGGTCGGAATTCGGATAACAGACATATTATAAGTTTCCAAAAATTCCTTCTCTGCGACCTTCCCAGTCCCAGTCATTCCTGATATCTTATTAAACATTTTGAAAAGACTTTGATAGGTGATAGAAGCCATCGCCCGCGTTTCAGGAGAGAGTTTCACATGCTCCTTGGCTTCGATAGCCTGATGAAGACCTCCCTGCAACTTGGTCATTTCCATCAAACGACCTGTTCCTTTATCCAAGAGAATCATTTCATCATCTCGAATGATATACTCCTTATCTTTCGTAAACAACTTATGAGCTCTCAAGGAATAGACTAGATGTCGTACATAAGTCGCGTATTCTTCCTTATACAAGTTATCAATCCCTAGGAAGTTTTCAGCAGTTTTAGCCCCCTTTGTAGTCAACCATATCTCTTCTTTTTCTTCTTTAAAGATATAGTCTTCATTTTCAACCATGGTCGTTACTAAAGTATCGATGATGCCATAGTAGTTGGACTGAACGCGAGGAGATCCCGCAATGATGAGTGGGGTCTGTGCACTATCTAGTAAAATATCATCAATTTCATCAATGATGACATAATCAAATGGGCACAAAAACTTTTCGTTACTACTGGAAGCCAGATTATCAGTTAGATAATCAAAACCTAGACTACTATTGGTCAAATAGATAATATCTGAGTTATAAATTTTCCTTTTATCTTCGGCTTTTAATTCTTCCTCAGGATCATCAGTGAATGGGATTCCTATACTCAAACCTAAGAATCGATAGACCGGCCCCATTTCCTCTGCGTCACGCTTTGCAAGATATTCATTGGTCGTAATCAACATAGCGCCTTTTCCAGTTAGCGCATTGAGATAAAGAGGCATGGTCGCAGTCAAAGTCTTTCCTTCACCAGTATTCATCTCCGCAACGTTCCCCTGGTGGATGACAATGCCCCCCATAACTTGAACATCATAAGGAAACATTCCTAGGATTCGCTTATCAGCTTCTCGTACAACTGCAAAAGCTTCAACAAGTAAGTCATCTAGGGTTTCCCCCTCTGCTAAACGTTGACGAAACTCTACCGTTTTTGCTGCCAAGGTTTCATCGCTAAGAGCTGCCATCTCATCTTTGAGACCATTGATCTTTTTTAAAGTAGCTCTGACTTTTCTGAGTTTTCTATTTTGATACAAACTATTAAACACGATCATACTCCTTAATTGAGAAAGAATAAAAATCGAGTGACTCAAACCCAGCAGCAATGAGAGAAACTCTATAGGTATAAGCATCCTCAGGATAAACGAAAGAAAAAGATAAGGTTTTTTCAACTTTTTCTTCTAGCACTTCGTCGTAACGGTCCAAGAAAACTAGTTTGATGTAAATGCTATTTTCAGGATAACAAGTCATATTCATGGTAAATTGATAGCGATGATTTCTTTTTAAGAGAGGTAGGCTGGGTTGACTTCTACCACCTTGATAATTCAAGCTTGAAAGCCATGATTTGAGAACTTCTCCTGGAGCTAGTAATGGATTTGAAAGACTGATATGGCCATCTTCCCAAAACTGAACTCGAGTTCCATACAGGTAAGTTGCTCCCATATCTCCCCAGAGTATGTCTTCTCTTTGATTTATAATCATGTCTCACCTCTTCCAAATTCTGCTTGTAATATCATATTATAAAAATGGATAAACCAGGTAACGTTGGTCCCTGTATCATCATTGTGTCGACCGGCTGTTCCCTTTGATAAGATCTTCGCTCCAGTTTGACAGAGCGTAGTGACTAGCTGATCATAAGCATGACTATCCATATCTTCATCCTTCATGTAAGAAAGACCAAACGTCGTTTGAGAAAAATCTGCTTGTTTGAAGGCAGACCAAAAACGGTTATCCAACTCATCCATGTGGGCTGGGCTGATTCCTCCAGTTTGATGATGAAGTACGTCGAATCCTGTTGGAAAGACACCTGGTGCTTCCAATCTACCACGTCTTGCAATTGTTCCCAAATTTGCTAAGGGTTTACCTACAACGATTCCTTTCGGTTCGAAGAATGAGCCATAGTAAAGAGAGGGGAAGGTTCCCATTGATAAACCTGATAAGATCAAATCTTTTTTATCAAAACCTAAGTATTCCTGATAATGTTCAATCGTTTGTTTGATTTTTTCTTCTAGTTCTTCACTACCTAGGTAAAATGCTCCACCTTCTAATCGAGGATCAGAGAACAGGATGAAGGGACACTTAAAATTTTGCATCATCCAGTATCCTTCAAATCCCTCGGCAGAACGAAACCCTGCGAAATAAACAGCTAATGGTGGTTTAAAATCGCCAGGATGGAAGAAGTAGTTAATCTCATCACGCTTGTTATCGTGTAAGATATTCCCTCCGAGAACAAATTTCCCAAAGTACTTCCGACTCCAACGTTGGTGTAAACTTCCTAGTTTTAGGATTCCCTGACCACGCGCCTCGACAGACATACAGAGGTAGGAATTGTAATCCTGATCCATGATTAGGGATGTCTTCAGGTCCTCTTCTGTATAGATCAAGTCTTCAACTACATCTGAAACCGAACCTTCAGGCATTTTTTTTACCCGAAACTGAAATTCTACACCTTCACTTTTTTCATACTCTAACCACAATTCGATTGGAAGTTTTGTTGAAGAGACAAAGTTATATTTCCAAGTAGCTACTGGAGAAAACTCAGAACCAAAATCCCCCTCTAAGAGCAGATACTCAAATCCTTGATAAGAAATAGATCCCTTAAAACTTGGATGAACCTCAATTGTAGCTGGTTTCATCTTGTCCCCGTATCCACCACCAAATAAGGAAGTAGATAAATCTTTTAAGAGCTTCTGTGGGTCTGAAAAGTCAATTGCTTGGGCACAGCGTTTTTTGATTAAATCCAAAATAAGAGGATTGCTTGTTTGAAACTCTTGGTTATAGAAAATCGTATAGGGCTCGATTATTTTAATAATTGGGAGTAGGTCAATCAAGTAACGGCCATCTTCGATGAGAATTGCATTGAACTTGCGAATCTCATCCATTTTTATCGTTTCCTTAAGAGCCTTAGGAGAATTAGGATAAATATAATACCATTCCAATTTCTTAGGGATCTCATAACGATGTTTCCAATTTTCTGTCCCTATCTGTAGGATTTTAAGATCCTTTGACATTTGTACTCTCCTCTATCCATTGATCTAGTTTTTCCACAAATTTTTCACCTGTATGTTCCTTGATCTTATCAATCGAGTAAATCAAAGACTGATTCCACTCTTTTAGGGTATCCAGGTAGTAATGGGCTGCTTTCTTAAATTCTGAGATAGTAGAAAGCAGGTAGCCATTTTTCAAATGGTCAACATAGACAGTCTCTACTTGATTCACCTGAGGAATCCCTGCACTAATTCCCGCTATTTGGGTATATAGGTGAGGTTGGGGATTCAAATCAACAATCAAACGAACATATTCTAAGGTCTTAATCATTTCCAATTCATCATTGATGTTTAACAAGCGGTAACGGAGTTTCTGCTGAGCATTTTCCGTTAAAGGATTTTCAGCCCCTTCAAAGTCGATTGCTTTCTCAAAAATTTCTGCTGAGAATTTTTCATCTATAATTTCCTGAATTACCTCTGCGACTCTCTCCATCTGATCGTTATTGGCAGCAAAAGCACCAAAAATTACCTCAGTGTCTTTGGTCTCTGCAAGGAAGGATAAGATTTGGAAAAGTCCTTCTTTGTCCACTTCTTCTTCAAAATTAAGTTGATAGTAAATAATGGATTCCCTCTTTGTCTGACTTTTTCCTAATCTCAAACGAGTATCAAATGGCGATAAATGTTTGAACAGATTGTATTTATCTGGATACAAGTCCTGCAAAAGCTGAAGGCTATCCTCCCTATCAACCAAAACCAAATCGACCTTGGATATAGGATCAAGTAGGTCTCTCATAGCCTCCTTTGGATTACGACCGATGAAAAGGCTCAAGATTTTTGGATTTGCTTCGGGTAAACGTTCTAAGATGAAATCGTTATGTCGCGAATCAGATGGGACAATAAACAAATCACTACTCTCATGAATCTTTTCGAGTCGTCTCTCGAAAAATTCAGCAACTAACTGCCCCATATCACTATAATGGAGCGAATGAAAACGAAAGGCAAAAATAGGATTAATCTCTACCCTACCATCCTCTTGCAAATACTCTCTGAATTGCCAAATTCCTTCAGGATTCAGGTAATCTTGATAAGCTGGATAATTGTCCTGATAATAAATGACACTCGAAACAAAGCCTCGATCATCCATAATATAGTGACTGGTCATCCGACCTAGGGTATCAAAATACTGGATATCACTAATAAATCCTTCCACACCATGCTCAATCTGGGCATAGCGTTTTCCATCTTTTTGGACAATAATGGCGAAAGGACTGTACATAAATTCACAGTCCTTATCCCACTCAATATCTCTGATATTTAGTACTCGTGGAGAAATATCAGTAATATCCTGCATCTCATCAAAAATAGAATATACTTCCGCCTCTAAAACACCATGACGATGTAAAAAATAGCGAAGATGTGGTTGATAGGCTAAAAGCAATAGACATGTTGATAGTTCCTGTCTATGCAGCATCCGAATCTGATTAAAGGTATCGTCAAATTCTAATTTAAAAGAAGCACGATACCATGGAATGAGATCAGCATGCCACTGCCGATGGCTACCATACCAAGCCGGAATAAAATAATACATTACACTCTCCTAAATCAGTGGTTTATAAGTTTCGTTTAATTTCAGTGCTCTAATTTCATCTTTAATGTTAAAGATCATACCACTTAAAATCATAAATAAACCTGGTATCATACTCACTCTCAATAATTGTTCATCAACTAAAACAAACAACATCGGTAGACCTGCGAACAACACATTAAAGATACCACCTACAATAGCAAACTTGAATACTAGATTATTGATATATTTACTAGTGTCCTCACCTGGATAGATGCCATAAATATACTCGCCAGATTTTTTCATCCGTTCCGCCACCTGTTCTCCACTAATATTGACAAAAGCAAAGGCAATACTAAAGACAAACAAGGTCGCTATATAGGTATAAATCCACAAGGGTTTCCCCATCGCATATTGGATCGTTATTTGTTGATAAACTGGATTTCCTGGATCAAATAATTGCAACAAAAGAAGCAAGTAAGTTGGTAAGTTAATTAAACTCATCACGTACATGAAGGGCATCCCACCTGCAGGATTCAGCATTATATCAAAATAAGAATAACGCTTAAAGCGAGAGTGAAGACCAATCTTATTGACTGGAATCCGATAACGAGCACGATAAAAAATTGCGATGAGATAGGCAAATACGATCCCCATCGCTCCAAGTATTACGATAATCCACATAGGAATCCCTAATTTTTGTATGGATTGTACAATGTCTTGGGGAATATAAATAATCATACTGGTCAACAAGATGACAATAGAGCCACCAACACCTATCACCGAGTTAATATCTGATAACCATATCAAGAAAAAAGTTCCGGCTATCAGCAAGGTCGTGTTGAGTATGAGTACCAAGAGTGTATTATAATTGTCCTTGATTGGTAGATTTACCGCTAAAGCTAGCGATTGAATCAAAGCGATTGTCAAGGTTAGATACATCTTTCTCCGATCTTGAACCTCTGCCGAACCAGAGGCAAGATTCAAACGCTTAGAAAAGGAGAACATCTGCCATAAAATCATCGATGACATCCAAGGAGATAAACCGACTGAAAAGATTGACAAGCTCCGTAAATTTCCACCTGTAATTGCGGTTGAAAAGGCCAAATAGGCGGTAGCACCACCAAGGAAATCCCTGCTATTCAAATCGATAAAAGGAAGAGTAATCCGACTCCCTAATACATAAATAAAGAGCAGAAACAAGGTTCCTAGGCCTTTCTTTACTGCTATTGATGAAAAAAATCGTTTCACGAAATACTCCTTTTCATTAGTTATAGGTTGCGGTCAAATCACTCAAGCTGTTGTTACAAATGAGATTTGAAAATTATATCATTCTTCACTCATCCTCTAATCTTACAGGTAACTCTCAATCACTTGGTAATTAGTTAGTATCCAAGTTTTTCATAGCAGCTACCAAGTCCTCTGGTTTATCGATAGAGAAAATGCCATCATAGATACTATCTTCAGCTTTTTTTCGAGTGTCTTCAAAAGCAAAAATTTTCTTTCCTCTTTCTTTTGCTCTTGAAACTACATCCAAGACTTCATCACCCCTATTAATATCCAAGTAAACACTAGAATCATCCAATAACCAATCAATTCTTTGATGAAGGATAGACTGGTACAAAGTCATATTAGGATAAGAGGATAGCTTTGTGACCGACTCAATACAGTAAACTGGAGCTGCTAGATGGAAATGCCAATCTGGTAGGCTACTAATCAAATACTCTAAATGCTCTACATTAGCACTCCAAGTCACAATCATCGCTTGTTTTTGAGATTGATTACTCCGTTTAAAGTAGTTCAAACTAGAACGTTTAAAAGCAATCTCTGTCCAATCCAAATCTCTATAAGTCCACCAGAGTTCACGAAGCCGTGAAATACTGTAGGTGTTCCATGGCTTATCATGACTAGCAAAATGAACAATTACTGGTGGCTGATCGTCCAGACGTTGACACTTCTGAGTTAGGTGATAGATATCTACACCTACCATATAATTATAAGTTTGGTCTAAGGGCAGCCATTTGTTTTCAAAGTAAATATTTAAAATACTTTGGTCCCCTAGATGCACAGCCTGATTCTGTTCTGCTGCTAATTCTAATAGACTATTAACAATTGAGTGCTCTTTCCATTTTGCGACATCCATGATTAAAACACCAGAATTAAATCCTGATTCCCTACCTTCGTAGGCATATACATCATCGACAGCACCTACATAATAGCCTTGAAGATCCATTGTATATAAAGGCGACAAGTCCCCTGTCACAATGATATCTGAATCAAGGTACAGAACTCGTTCAGAATGAACCACTTCCGTAGCAAAAAAACGAAAGTATGAAGCGTAATTTAAATGAGGGCCGGTCTTATAACCTTCAAATATCTCTTTGCTCAAATGGACATTGTGAATAGTAGAATTCACAACTGTCATTTTCTTTGCTAATAACTTGAACCACTCTGGTGCGATATCACTATTTAGTATATAAAAATCAACATCTTGATTATGATACAAAATCGATTTAATGGTTGTTTCTAACTGAATGAGATAGGCATTATCTGCTGCTAGTACAATTGACTTTCTCACAATTCTCTCTCCTTCATATAGCACTTAATTGCTTCTACCAATTCTTCTGGTCGACTTTCAGAGTAAATACCTGCATAGCAATTATCAGGCAAATCTGGACAACGACTACTATCAAAACTGAGCATCGGCTTTTGGTGTTTTTGAACCAAATCATAAATGTAAGTTAGTTTTTGGTCCATATTTAGGTCTAAATAAAGATCCGCTTGTTCAAGAACATTCTCCACTAAAAGAGGGAAGGAATTTGGATAGAGGGTCACATTTTGAAAAGCTGATAAACGCTTCAGTTCATCTGCCATAAATGTCTGAGCAGCAATGTAAAAATGGACCTCAGGCAAGTGTTGAGCCAGATAATCTATTTTCTTAACACACCAAGAATTTGTTAGGTTCATGCACTTTAACTTGGGTTTGTATATATCTGTAGCATAAACAAGATTCTTTTCTCTCCAAGTAGATATGATATATGACCACTCCATCATGGAATAGTGCCACCATTGGTCTCTGAGACGACCAACAGAAAATTGGTTCCAAGGTTTGTCTGGAGAGATATAGTGTAAAATTTTTGGAAGAGGTGTTAGCGGAAAATCAAAGACAAAACGATGATTCATTTCAGCTGCACCAGCATCAAAACCTATTTGAAAATTATAGGTATCTTCTAGCTGATAACAACTATCCCTAAAGAGAATATTGAGAATAGACTGATCTCCTTCTCCCACGTTTTCATGCTCTCTCTCAGTTAAATCAACCAATCTCTGTCTGATATTATCTGATTTCCACTTTTTATTATTGATTAATAATACTCCTGCATTAAAACCAACTCCTGCACCAAAACAAGAACGAGCTGCTGCCAAATAATTTTCTTCTAGATCTATTTCAAACAGCTGACTTAAATCACCAGTCACAACTAAATCACTGTCTAAGTAGAGGACCTTATCTTCTTCGACAAAATCTGGAATAAAGTAGCGGGCAAAGGTCATGTGATTGATATGAGGCAACTGATTAGTCCAGTTCATCTTATATTTTGCTCCAATAACCTTGCAATCAATCAAATTCCCACCCATTTGTTGAATATAGGTTCGAATATTCATAAACCATTCTTGTGGAATATCTTGATTGAGTACATATATTTTCAAATGGCTATTATGGCGACAGATTGATTTTATAGCAGTTTCAATTTGACGAATATAGGCATAATCCCCCGCAAAGATAACTGACTGCTGTTTTTTCATTCCTTCTCCTTTTACTGAGTTGCTTTTGATAAATCAGCAACTATTTGACTTGTATAGGTCTCATCTTCGATAAATTCAATATCTTGATCAAAATTATATTCAGCCGTATGTTTATGGGCAAATTTAACCTTGGTTTTAGCCCCCATTTTCATCCACTCATACTCTGAGTCGATGTGCCCAATGTCTAAGACCTGATGCCCTTTCTGACTTAGACGGTAAGCCAAAACCTTGGCTGTAGGTCCAAGCATACATAAAACAAGACGCCCAGCTGCATGCTTTTCTATCTCTTGCTCAATCTCATCGACACGCGAATAGGCACTATGGGATGAACAAACAATTCGTTTAATCGATTTTGCTTCAGCAAATAAATCATTGCCGACGCCCGAACGCGAAGTAGCCCCTTCTACGATAAGTAGGTCACGATTTTTCCAAATACTTTTTAGTTTATCAAATTGACCTTTGGCCTGACTCTTATCTTCAAAATCAATGTAGGGACGAGATACAAAGGTTGACCCATACCACGAATCCGTGCAGAGCTCACGATAGAAGTCCATATAATGATCCATATGTTCTTTCCAGAAGGGAATCGCCCATGATGTAAATTTAAAACGATCCGTAAAGGCATCAGGAAGGCAGACTACTAAGTCTTTCGTGCTTTCTAGACCTATAATCTCACGCATGGTAGATACGAGATCTTCATCATAGTGTTGGTAGGGAATTGAATGCCCTGCTAGCATATTGATCTCACCATCTCCAAAGCGGACTAAAGACGACTGGTTGGCAATGATATAATCCAGAGTTTCATCAATGCTCTTAACCCGAATAGGATCTTCTTGTTTTGCTAGTGGTTCCCCATCAAGAAGTTTTTGAAGATCTCCTAACATCCGTTCAGGGTGCTCACTCGAATATAATCTTTGACCATGATAGCCATTTTGAGATTTATAAAAAGCAAAGACAGGCTTAGACAGTTGCGCTACATCTGCAACCATATATGAAGTCGAGGTTTCTAGGTTAATATCCAGATAAACATCCATCTGCTCTTTTAGCTCTTCAAGTTTTTCTTTTGAAATAGCTGGATGGAGGTGAATATTTGGATAACGATTGGATAAGTCATAGAGTTTTGGACCCATACTTGTCCAGGCTGCTACATGAAAGGCTACATTTGGCAATTGTTCTGCTAAGTAGTCTAATTGTTCTAATTCTTGAGAAGCCGTAAAGGTTAAACACGTTAATTCTGGAACTTGATAAAATCGTGTAAAGCGCCCATTCACCTTGAAATCTTTGATTGCCTCAATCATCAAAGCAGTTTTCCCTGTTTCAAATAAAATTTGACCACAATTTCCATGTTGGGTGGATTGGAAAGCCAGCATTGGTTTTCCTTGTTTTTTCAATGGAATCTAGCATCGTCTGATCCACATTGCCATGGTTAATATCAAGGTAGATTGAGACTATATTTTTAAGATTTTCTAATACTGGAGGAACAATTTGAGGATAGAGGCGGACGTTATCATAGCTTGCCAGTCTTTTGAGCTTTTCGCCCATATCGGTCCAGGCTGCGATATGGAAAATCACGTCTGGTAAAGCTGTAAGCAGTTCTTCTATTCCTTCTAAATCTTGCGATGTTGTAAGCGTTAAGCAAGAAAATCCTCGATTCTGAGGGGAAACTAGCTCAAACTCGCCCATATGGTGTTGCAAAATTTGAGTCCATTCTAAATCATGAAAATCCCACCAGAGATCGCGGTAGCGATTAGCTATCAATGTCGTCCATGGTTTTCTATGAGATAAAAAATGCAAAACAACAGGTCTGTAGGATGATTCATCAAAAAAATTAGGCCAGTTACTAAAAAAAGCGACAGTATCGTGTCCAACTTGCAAGTTGAATCGACGGTCCAATTCTAACCAGTTATTCTTAACAACCTGATTAAAAATAGTTTGATCACCATTGAAATTTTTAAAACGACCTTCTGCTACTATTTTTAGAGTATCAATTGATTGAGAAATTAATAACTCTTTAATATTCTCTTGTTTCCATTTGGCATTATTAATTAATAAAACTCCTGTATTAAAGGTAATTCCCTCTGTATCCCGAACAGCAGCCAGCCACTTATCTCCAAGATTATTAGTAAATAATCCCTCTAAAGAATCATTCACAATTAAATCCGAATCTAGATATAAAACCTTGTCTTCTGGAACATAGTCGGCGATAAAATAACGAGCATAGGCAATCGCACTGATATGATCATGCTTACTCCACTGCTGAAACACAGCTTGCTCAGGTAACTTCACATCGATGATATCACTTCCCAGCATTCGGGCTATTTTGCGAGGCTTCCGAAACCAGTCTGGCATGATATCTTGGTTTAAAATATAAATGTTAAGATCTCGATTGTGATATAAAATTGACTTGATAGTCGTTTCGAGCTGGGAAGTATAGGAACAATCTCCAGCTAGTACAATTGCTTTTTTCATATATTCTCCTAGTTAATTCCTAATTGATAGATGGCATCTACCAGTAATTTTTTTGTAAAATAACCTTCTTTGATTAAATAACTGAAGGTCTTGATTCGCTCTGTCATGACTTGATACTTTTCTGGTGTCATATTATCGACTATTTCGTGAACTTCTTGTAGGTTATTTGCGATAAATCCTAAACCTTGATCCACGATAAAGGAAGCAATCGATAAGCTAGGTGGCACAATGATTGGAAGACCTGCTGCTAAATAGCTACTTACTTTATGAGAGAGATTCAAACTATAGTAGTCTTGGCTTTCTCCTTGATTTTGATAAGTCCCCCAGACTAAACCAAAACCACCTTTCGATAATTCCAAGAGCATTTCCTCATCTCGCTTCCATCCTTCGATACTGAGATTCTTGGCTTGTTCATTAGCGACACCCTGATTTGAAAAGACTCTAAGTGGAGTATCCTGGGACCAATTTTGCAGGTCTGGAAATCTTTCCAAACTACCAGCAAAGAAGATTTCTTTTTTAAAGGCGGGTGTATAAAGAGATAGATCATGCGGATGGTCCCACATCCCCTGAATGAGAATTTTCTCGGTCGTCAATCCTTCTTGAATCAAACGTTCCTTCATTCTTTCTGATGGAACTACTAGAACGTCTGACAAATTATACATCGAGATGTACTCTTTCATCAGATAGTAATTGCTCTCAAACATCAAAGGAGGTACATCGTGGATAAAGCAGACAATTTTGACACGTAAATCCTTTAACTTATCAAGGAAGAGACGATCAAACTCAAAGCCATTCCAGGTTGGAGATTGAAAAACGAGAATATCCCCAAAGGAAATACTGGCCATGATACCATCCAAGCGTTTATTCATTTCTGAGGGCGTATCTGCAGCTATGTTATAAAAGTAGATTCCCACTTCTCGGAAACCTAGTGTCATCGAAATTTTTTGAACGGCATTCTGAGCTAGAATAACGGTACTGTCTCCAGCCATACCATAAAGATTGGTTAAGTGTAGTTTCATAGTTTCTCTTTTATATATTTAAAGCAAAAAGTTATCAGTCCAGTGTGATTACAAAAAGGCACCCTTAAACATGACCTAGATGTTATCTATCTTCTTATTGAGGAGAGATATGAGTTTTTTGCAGTGCATGTAAATGGTAGTTTTGACCCAATTCTGTCCATTCAAGATTATGATAATACCACCAAACATCACGATAGTCTTGCATCCCCAGATCATCCCACGGTTTTCTATTCGAAAGATAATGAATAACACCTGGATAGTCTTGAAATTTTGGTAGTTTATAATCTGTAAATTGCTTATGACTCACAATATAATTATTATCAAAATCCAACTCTAGCCACTTATTTTCAAAGAGTTTATTCAAAACAAGTTGGTCCACCTGATCCGCCTTGTCATGCCATTTATTCGTTAAATCAATCAATCGTTGGGTCATTTGTTCTTGTTTCCATACACGATTGTTGATAAGCAAGACACCTGCATTAAATATTTCTTGATTATGGTACACTTTTCCGACATAATCACGAATCGCAGCCAATGGATAATCTTTTAGATCTGTTTCAAATAAGTCATCTAAATTTTTCGTTACAACCAAGTCACAGAGCCCTATCTTCTTTTACAAAGTCAGCTACAAAGTAACGCAGAAAGACTGTATGACTGATATCTGTTTTATAACGTGAAATTTGCTCGGATGTTACTCGACAATTGATAACTTCCGAATCAAAGTCCCTTAATCGACTATTCAATTGTATAAACCACTCTTTTGGAAAATCCTTATTGATAATATAAAAACGAACCGAACGATTGTGGTAGCATATAGATTTCATGGTGGTCAAAACCTGATCGACATATAAAAAATCAGCTGCCAATACGACGGCTTTTTTGTCTTCTTTATTTTGAGGAAGAAGTCTATCCAATAACATCTTTTTCTCTTTTATGTAATTTAATTCGTGAGAATTAGCTAGACCTCTATTGTAACCCTCAGAACTGATATAATCCAAACTCATTTTATATGCTCGCCTATGCTCCGAAAGTGGATATCCTAACGTTGCCAATAAAGATAATCTCTCTTCAATTATATAAATGGCATCTCTAATCCATTCATCAGTCCATGTATTAGATAAGCTTCCCTCACGAACTCTATAAATATAGGCTGATTTATTAACGTATACAACTTTTTTCGAATCTAATAAAGCCTTCAAATTAAATAATGCATCTTCTCCGATTCTATCAATTGGAAAACGAAAATTAGCCATAATCTCTTTTTTATATATTTTCCCCCAAGCTACAATCAAAGCAGAATTTAACAATTCTTTTGAATCGTACAAACAACTTATAATAGACGTGTTATCATATACTTTTTCATAATAGTCAGCAGAGGTGTGAAAATAAAAAACTGAATTAGCCTCATTAAATCTCGTATAATTTCCAACCACAATATCTGCTTGATGTTCTATCAATTTCTCATACAAAAACTGAACATAGTTTGGTTCCAACCAATCATCCGAATCAACAAAGGTCACATAAGATCCTGTCATTCGGTCCAAACCAGTATTTCGCGTATCAGAAACGCCACCATTTTCTTTTTCCATATAGATAATGCGGCTGTCCTTTTGTTCATATTCATGACAGATTTGTCCTGAGTTGTCTGTAGAACCATCATTTACAATGATAATTTCCAAATTTTGATATGTTTGCTCCAGAATACTATCTAAACATTTTTGTAAGTATTTTTCAGCATTATAAACCGGAACAATGATGCTAATCAATTCCTTCCCCATTCTAGCTTACTCCTAATTTTTTCAGACTTGCTCTTCCCATTTCTTTGATAAAAGGAACGAAAATTTAACTCCTTTCACCTTACCCTTACTGAAGATTATAGAAATCATTTTATACAAAGGTAGTTATTACAAATATATACAACTATAAACCTAGACTAACTGAACTAGATTTCTAAAATCCATCCCTTATTTCTCAACTTTAATTTTATAGTACTTGTTGATCCAAAACACTGTTCCTACTATTTTATAAGAATTAATATTTGATAAACTAATTCCTTGTGATTTTTCTTATTTCAAAAAAATAGAGATTCTAATAATTACACTTTTAAATACAAAAATCTACTATACAAGTATACCATTTTTATACATTTTCATAAAGTCAGACAACCTTAGAAACATTCATTTTAGCAAGAAAACCTCCATGAGAATACTATCTCATGAAGGTTTTTACGTCTTGCTAATCTATTACAACTAGTTCAGATAGATTTTAGTCTTCATCTTCTCTTTTACGACGTTTAGCTACTAAACCTAACCCTGTTAGACCTGCTACAACTCCAAGGAGAGCATTTGTAGCTGAAGCTGTTTCACCTGTATTTGGTAATTGCTTACGGGCCTTAGTGGTATCAGTTTGTGGAGCTTGACTAGTTGAAGTCGAATGAATCATAGACGCGCTTGTGCTTGCTGACTGGCTTGCACTGGTTGACGCTGACTCAGAGGCCGATGTGCTGGCTGACTGGCTCGCACTGGTTGATGCTGATTCAGATGCTGATGTGCTTGGTGCTTGCTGATTCAGAAGCCGATGTGCTTGCTATTGACTCGCACTGGTTGACGCTGACTCTGAAGTACTTGCGCTTGCTGAGTTAGACACACTTATTGATGCCGATGCTGAAACACTTGTACTTGCTGAAGCTGACGCGCTGGTTGATGCTGACTCAGAAGTAAGTATGCTTTCGATATTCAAGCTTTCAATAGAATAAATCTCTGGCATTCCCTTACTTGTAACGATTGTGTCAGATGCCGATGTGCTTGCTGACTGGCTT
>NZ_KV794994.1:0-274 GCF_001808865.1 Streptococcus sp. HMSC061D10
AAGACGCTGCACCTTCTTATGGTTCACTACAAAACCACGATTCCTTAATTCTAGAGTCATTCGGCGATAACCATAATTTCCTTTATGCTCAGTAAAAATAGCTTGAATTTCAGCTTTAATATCATGATTTTTATCGCTTTTATCTAACTGCTTTTGCTGGTAATAATAGGTTGAACGAGGTAGCTTAATAATCTTTAGAAGAATCTCTAAGGCAAACTCCGTTACCAATCCTCGGACAATTTCTGTTTTTCTTCTTGCTCCTTTTCGTCCCTCA
>NZ_KV794995.1:0-4346 GCF_001808865.1 Streptococcus sp. HMSC061D10
GAAATGAAGGTTACTAAAATTCTTTATACTTTCCATTTGATAACAATTTTATCAGCAGTTACTTGAACCTTATTGATAATTCCTCTAACTAGTATTTTTTGTCGCTCATAATCCATTGAAAAGACTTTCTCAGCGTTCAGTAATTTCCTCATATCGGACTTTCTCTTGTCTCTCTTTAGCGCTGGATCGTTTTCCAGTTCAGTCTCAAGAGTCGCCCTCATACTTATAAATTCGGCTGACTTGCTCTGTAATTCTTCAAGAGTAATGCGGTCATCTATGTAGAGGTCGTTAAGTCTGCTCAATTTCTTTGATAGTTCCTCTATTTGTTTCTTGTAGCTCTCACGGTCTATATTTTCAGCATTATCCCCTGAAAATATTTTATCCAGGTAACTAGTATCATCTTGTAGCTTACTAATTTCTGTCAGCACATAGTTTTCTAGGGCATCTTTGCAGTAAAAACCTGAGTCACATTTTTCATTATTGTTATATACAGTCACGCCCTTAATTTTCCTAGGGTGTCTCTGATGGCATTCGTACCTGATGAACCTAGTGCCGTCTTTACGGACCATTCCCATCAATAGTTTTAAGGGCGCACCACAATAGCCACATTGACTAATACCAGATAGGATGTACTTGGCTTGAAATGGCCGAGGGTTATTATTTTCAAGTGCAGTCCTTTGCCTGATTTTGAGTTCTTCCTGTACCTTGTCATAGGTCTCCTTTGAGATAATAGGTTTATGAGTACCCTTGTATATTTCTCCCATAAATTGATTATATCCACAATATACAGGGTTTCCTAAAATCATTCTGACCGCTCTGTAGTTCCAAGGTTTTTCT
The DNA here is from genome assembly GCF_001808865.1 of Streptococcus sp. HMSC061D10. Lineage (NCBI taxonomy): Bacteria > Bacillati > Bacillota > Bacilli > Lactobacillales > Streptococcaceae > Streptococcus > Streptococcus sp. HMSC061D10. The sequence goes on from NZ_KV794995.1 coordinate 838, forward strand.
TTTGGGAATTTCTCATTTAGGTCATCTCTTAATTTTGTGATCGACCTACCTGAGAGGTAGGTCTCAAACATGAATTTGATAGCTAGTGACTGGACTGGGTTGATGGTCATGGTGCCTGTCCCTCTGTGATAGTCATACCCATAGGATGTTTTAGCCCACATCATGGATTTTCCAGCCTTGGCACGGCCTAGTTTGCCGAGTTGCATGCGCTCCTTTATCTGCTCCCTTTCAAGTTGGGCAAAGACGCTCAAGAGCCCAATCATAGCCTTTCCAAAGGGGGTGGAGGTGTCAAAATTCTCCTGTAGACTCAAAAACGCTATATTATTCTTTATGAAAATATCCTCGATTAGGTAAAGAGTGTCTTTCTGGCTACGGCTAAGACGGTCCAGCTTATAAACTAGAACCGTGTCAAATTTCCTCTTTTTGGCATCTTTTATAAGTTTCTCTAGTGCTGGCCTGTCGGTGTTTGAACCTGAGAAACCTCCATCAGTATAGACATTGTAGACACTCCAGTCCTTAATATCGCAGTAGCTAGAGAGTTTATCTTTTTGCTCCTCAATTGAGTATCCCTCCTCAACCTGGTTTGTTGTCGAAACCCTGACATATATAGCTACTTTATTTGTTGTTATCATAGTAGTACCTCTTTCAAAATTTCCTAAAAAATGATAAAATGGGTACAAGAAAAGACATCATGAGAGGTTATCTCCATGAAAATCTTTTCCTGTCACATGCCTCACGCTCTCGGTCGCCAAACTTCTGAGCGTGGGGCTTTTTTTTATTTAACTTTCACTTCCATATCTCCATTTAATTTCTGAGAAACTAGTGAGTCGCCGTCATCTGTTTTGATGTGTAACATTGGGTATGAGTTAAAATCCACCTCATTAGTAGCAGCCCAAACATTAAAAGCTTCATGCTCCTTTGTTTTTAAGCCATCAGCAAAGGCTTGTAAGTCTGTTTTAGGGTAATACTTATATTCATTCGGAACTTTCACATAGAGGATGGTGTCCTTGTTGTAAAAAGTATATGTAGAAATATCCACCCCTTTATCAGTTAAATCTTGTTTAAAGTAATCAATAAAGCTTGCCATTTGGTCAGCTGATACTCTCGGTAGTTTATCATCAGTTTTAGAACTTGCCTCAGTTGACTTTGAGCTTTCCACAGTTTCCTGTTTAACTTCTGATGTTGAGCTAGTTTCGGAAGATGAGTTTTTCCCTTGAGAACATGCAACAAGAGCAACTACAGAAAGGCTTAGAAAACTTAAAGATAATAATTTTTTCATGAAATTCCCTCCCAGCTTTTAATGTGGTTCAGTCATTGCACATCTTTCTTAATTTTTATAAATTTCAACGACTTCACCGATTGTACGAATGTCGTCATTTTCTGTTAGATGGATTTCCTCATAGCTATTATTGAGACTTTGTAAGTACCAACTTCCATCATAATCACGCTTTAATTTTTTAACAAAGTTTTTTCCGTTTACCTGGAAGATACCGATTGAGTTGATATCTATTTGACTAGCTACTCTGATAAATAATAGATCATTATCTTCTATAAGTGGCTCCATTGAGTCGCCAGCTACTTTAGCAATAGTGTCATACTCGTTAGGAACATCATTGGCTCTCAGTCTTACCTCCATGTGGAGATTGTCCTCTTGGAAAGTACCATGTCCAGCAGCTACCAAGCCCTCTACATAATCAGTAATGTAGTCCTCGTCATCTTGAGGCTTGTTAAAAATAGAAATAATATTAGAGTTTTCTTGCTCCTCAAGTTGGTCTTTAGCATAGCTAAGGACTTTTTCTTGTCTAGGTTGTTCTAGCTTGTTATAGATTGAGATAATTTCAGCTTGGTCTACATTACTCTCTTTTTGGATACCTAGCAAGTACTCAGGAGTGATATTCAAAGCTCTTGCAAAATCATCAGCTCTATTAAGAGGAAACTCTCTTGTCTTGTTGAAGTATCTTGACATGGTAGATTTTGCAATCCCTACCCGCCTAGCAAGCTCGCTCATTGACAACCCTTTTTCATCTATATTCTCTTGAATAAGTGAAATGATTTCATCATTAGATCTCATGTTTTTCCTTTCTTCTGACTTGATAGTTTTATTATACCATCGTTCCCGAAAATATACAAGAGGAACGATGAAAAACATTTTTTGATATTTTTTTGATAAAAAGGGTTGACAAATTGGAACAAAGTAGATTATAATAAAATCGTTCCAAAACGGGAACTAAAAAATTAAAAAGGAGAGCACAGTATGACAATCAACTTGAAACGGTTGAAAGCTGAGCGTATCGCAAGCGGTATGACACAAGATGAGGTAGCTCACCGCATGGGGTGGAAAACACGTACACCTTACGCAAAGCGAGAGAATGGTATTGTATCTATTGGTGCTGACGAATTAGCAAAGATTACTTTGATTTTTGGTCTACCTATGGAGAAGATAACTATTTTTTTTGAAGACAACGTTCCCGAAAAGGAACGATTGCTAGCATAGAAAGGAGCAAACCTATGAGCAAACTACGAGGCTATCGAGTTATGTTAGGACTAACTCAACAACAGATGGCGGACAAGCTAAAAATTTCTTTGCAGTCATACAACAACAAAGAGTTAGGTAAAACGCCATTCAATGACAAAGAACGTCTGGCGATCAAGTCAATGGTTGCAGAAATCAAATCAGATATAACCATAGATGAACTATTTTATAGCTAGAAAGGAGCAAACATGAACGAACTCATCAACGTAACCCTGAATGACAATCAGGAACCAATAGTGTCATGAAGACAACTACATGAGGCGCTGGTAAGGGCCAACAGTACTTTATCAACAAGTTCCTTGATCAGGAATACTTAACAGGATAGAAATAAAAAAGCCCCTCTGGAACGGCAATTCCATTGAGGGACTAAGCAAAATACTTTACGAGGTAATTATATCATGAAAACAGTAAAAAAGGAATGGGAGCCACGGATTGTAAACATCATGGCAGATGGTTCTCAAGTTGACGATCTTACAGGATATGTCATCCCTGCTGGTCATTCCTACTATGACATCATTCTAGGCATGCACAAGCGAGAGTTACAGAAAGGGGCTTAAATATGAGGTATGCAGTATATTCTAAGAAATACTCACGAAAATTATACATCTATCAATAACGCTTTCACTCAAGATAAGCAACTGAAACCAGCCACAATAGGGATTTTGGCAGTCATACTGACTAATAAGTCTGATTGGGTTGTGTATCCTGACGAGATTGCACGACGTTTAGGAATAAGTAGGCGTACCGTAGATGAACACTTTAAGCTTTTAGAAAAAGCTGGTTATCTCAGAGTATACCGCTTAGGGCTAGGCAGAGGTAAAGGCGTTACAGTACACAGATTTTTTTCAGATATGCCTATCTCGGATAATTACTTTGAATATCTAAAAGCTAATCTTGAGAAAGAGTTATCCACAGATGACGAGATTTAAAAATACAGTTGGAAAATATTGCCATGTGTAAAATTGCCATGTGTAAA
>NZ_KV794996.1:0-227 GCF_001808865.1 Streptococcus sp. HMSC061D10
ACATAGACATTACCATTCACTTCTTTATAAACATAAGTGATAGTTGATTTTGGTTTAGTAACCTTACCTGTAACTGGGTCAGACTTTTCAAGGTGTCCATTCTCATCAACCTTACCTACAGGATAATCACCCTTCGGTACGATCTTATATGTCTTACCATCTTCTGCCTTGATGAAGTTAGGTTTTTCACCTTTCTCAGTAGTGTCATATGGTGTGTCATATGGTGA